>NZ_JAVRBQ020000098.1:0-26027 GCF_034531215.2 Nostoc sp. ChiSLP03a | reverse complement strand
CTTCGTCTTCAATTACTAATTTTATCGTAGCAATGCCTATTGGTAAGGATGCAGTTGAGCCTAATTCATCTAAGTAAATTATACTGATACGCTGGCTGTGGAAGAATTCTATGAAATCTTCTTTCTCACCTATATCTATATTTCTGCTGGGATAAATCACCACTCCTCGCCAAGGATTTTTGCGTCTATTTTGGCGTAAGTATAAAGAAATTTCTGATACTAAGCGTAAGTAAATCTCTATGTCTGGTTGAAACTGAACCTCGACAAAATAAATCGGCACTTCTCGATCTTGGATGGGCAGAAATACACCATCAATTCTGAAGGCTGTTTGTTTGACTTCAACTGAAGAAAATTGGTAGAGATTCGCTGTCTCGCCTGAGTTGCCAATCAGTTCAAAGAAGATATGGGGAAATTCTTGAAACAGACGATAAAAGATGCTGTCAGTTTTCACACTTAGTATTTGCTCAATTAAAGTCAATATCACCAAAGTCTTGTAATTGAATAAGCATCAAATGCTGTATCTGCACTAACAATTGGAATATTCTCTACCATTGCTTGAGCAATTAAAATTCTATCAAAGGGGTCACGATGTTGTAAGGGTAGGGTAGTAATTACATCAATATGATTAAGATTAATATTGAGTAAATTAAAATCATTTAATGCTATTTCTTGCTCGATAAAAGTCTTAATTGGCAAACAAAAATTTAGCTTATCAATGCTTTGTTTTATTGACATTTCCCACACGCTAACAATGCTGATGAGCTTTTCGTTATTTTGGTCTTCGATTAATAGTCTCATCTTCTCACTAAAACTTTGATGTCCTTGGAAAAACCAAATCAAAGTATGAGTATCTAACAATACCTGCATTACATATAATCCTGGAATTCTTCTAATGGCTCATCAAAGTCATCTGAGATTGTAATCAAATTTTTAGCGCTACCAAATAAAGGAGAACGTTTTTTTTCTGGGATCACTGGAGTCAGTTTCACCACTGGCTGTTCATCTTTGGTAATAATAATTTCCTCGCCATTGATTGCGGCTGCGATCAATTCGTGTAAGTGTTGTGATGCTGCGTCAATCGTAATGTGTTGCATAATTATCACTATTTAATTAAATATTTTACAGCAGATTTCACAAGTCCATGCTTGAAGGAAACGGTTCAATACGATTGAGAGCGTGTTTAACTTCGCCAACAAATGCGTCTCCTATATCGAGGCTAATATGAGCCAACCATGTTGATTTTAGTTTAGGTTACTTCTTCTATGTCCAGCTAAATACTCAAAACAGCGATCGCAGCACTCACTACTTTAGCCGCCAAATTTTGATGGTCTTGTCCCAACTAGCACTGACAAGGGTTTTGCCATCTGGGCTAAAGACGACGGAAATAACCTCGTAATAATGCCCTGTGAGAGTGCGAATTTGCTCTCCGGTTTCCAGATTCCACAATTTGATGGTGTTGTCACGACTACCACTGGCAAGGGTTTTGCCATCTGGGCTGATGGCGACGGAATAAACCGTGTGAGAATGTCCAGAGAGAGTGCGGATTTGCTCTCCAATTTCTAAATCCCACAGTTTGATAGTTTTGTCTTCACTACCACTGACAAGGGTTTTGCCATCTGGGCTGAAAGCGACGGACCAAATCGTGTCAGAATGCGCTTTGAGAGTGCGAATTTGTTCTCCTGTTGCGAGATTCCACAGTTTGATGGTTCCGTCGTACTGACTACCACTAGCAAGGGTTTTGCCATCTGGGCTGATGGCGACGGAAAAAACCAAGTTAGAATGCCGACTGAAGGTGCGGATTTGCTCTCCGGTTGCCAAATTCCACAGTTTGATGCTTTTGTCACCACTACCACTGGCAAGGGTTTTGCCATCTGGGCTGATGGCGACGGAAATAACAAAGTTAGAATACCCAGTGAGAGTGCGAATTTGCTCTCCGGTTGCCAAATTCCACAGTTTGATAGTTTTGTCTTCACTACCACTGACAAGGGTTTTGCCATCTGGGCTGATGGCGACAGACCAAATCTTGTCAGAATGCCCTGTGAGAGTGCGGATTTGCTCTCCGGTTGCCAAATTCCAAAGTTTGATGGTTTTGTCATAACTACCACTGGCAAGGGTATTGCCATCTCGGCTGAAGGCGACGGAATCAACCGGATTAGAATGCCCTGTGAGGGTTCTTTCTAGGAAAAAACTACTGGGAAAGCTTTCAACTAAAAATATCGGATTAGTTGGAAACAAGCCATAGCGAACAGAACCATATATTTGAGTTCCAACTATTGTAATAGCAGCACCTACCAGGAATCTTGTTCTCCAATTAGTATTTTGTCTAGATGGCTTTTGTATCGCTACTTTTGGTTTTACTGGTGCTGGCGATGTTCTAGTTTGAGGCTGATGAGGCAATGTAGCAGGGAATGATGATAGTGGTTGAATTACAACTACTGCCTGAGTTGAGTGTACTGGTGAAAGTGATGGTAACGGTGAACTAAAATCTTGTAAAACTTCCTCAGCAGATTGGTAACGTTGCTGATAATCTTTTTGCAGTAACTTATCAATAATCTTCTCCAATTCGCTGCTTTGTGGTTGGTGCAAATGCTCCCGCCAAGAAGAAACCCACCCATAACCTTGTTGTTCCCACATTATCCAAGGGTGAATTCCACTCAGTAAGTGAAAGCAAGTTGCACCAACACTATATAAATCACTTGCTGGATAAGCTTTCCCATCCTGTATTTGTTCTAATGGCGCATAACCTGGGGAACCAATTCTTGTTACTGGGTTAGTGATAACTGTCATGGTGAGTTGCTTGGAAATCCCAAAATCTATCAACACTAACTTGCCGTCAGTGCTGCGACGAATGATATTTTCTGGTTTGATATCGCGGTGAATAACTTTGTGCTGATGAACCTTTTTCAGGATATTTAATAAATCAAGCAAAACTTCCCAGATTTTTTCTTCGTTGAAAGTTCCCTGTTGTTTTAATTCAGCTAATAAATTCTGCCCGTTGATAAACTGCTGCACTAAATACAGATTATTTTCTTCTTCAAAGTACGCCAACAGCGTCGGAATTTGCGGATGTTCTCCTAGTTGTTGCAGTCGCCTTGCTTCTTGCTCAAATAGTTCTGTGGCTTTGTTTATTGCCGCAGTTCCCTGTACTCGCGGCGCAAATTGCTTGATAACACAATATTCATTCAGCTTGTCTAAATCTTTTGCTAAATAGGTTTTAGCAAATCCCCCACTTCCTAGTAATTGAATTGGGCGATAGCGGTTTCTCAACACCACCAATCCTGTGCCGCAATTAGAGCAAAACATTGTGCGATCTGGATTGGGCGGATTGTGGCAAGCTGGATTTAGGCAGCAGATCATAACTGTGCATCTATAAGCAAATGTAATTATTATCCCTTAGCTACAAGTTATTCCTTGGAGAAATTGCAAAATATTAGATAAATTCAGTTATGGAAACTTCCTTTCTCTCACTTCCACAGCATAATCTTGCACAGCTTTGGTAATCGTCTCGCGCAAATTCGTGTAAACTTTGGCGAATGGTGGATGCTTCTCCGCCAGTCCGAGGATATCTGAGGTAACTAAAACTTGTCCATCGCAGTGAATTCCCGCACCGATACCAATTGTGGGAATACTTAATTTTTGTGAAATCTGCATTGCTAAATCTGCGGGGATATGCTCTAACACGAGAGAAAATACACCCGCTTGTTCGAGAGCGATCGCTTCAAGTAAAATCCTCTCACTGGCTTCTTGGGTTTTACCTTGTTGTCGCAAACCCAGTTGATGTATTGATTGCGGTGTCAAACCCACATGACCCATAACCGGAATTCCAGCTTCTACTAAACGAGCCACAGTTTCGGCCATTGCTGGATAGCCACCTTCTAACTTTACCGCTTGAGCGCCCGTTTCCTTTAGTACTCGCCCAGCTGAGTGCATCGCTTGTTGCAGACTTTCTTGATACGTCAAAAAAGGTAAATCTACAACTACTAATGCCCGTTTAACCCCACGACGCACAGCTTTAGCGTGATATATAATCTCATCCAAAGTTATCGGCAGTGTTGTTTCATACCCAAGAACTACTGCCATAGAATCACCCACAAGGATTAAGTCTACACCAGCTGCGTCCAGGAGTTGAGCGATCGCATAATCCCAGGCAGTCAACGCCACAATTGAACGTCCCTGTTGTTTCCATTGAATTAATTGCTGGGTAGTGATTGCCATTGCCAATTTTAGATTTTAGATTTTAGATTTTAGATTTTGGATTTTTTGTCCTTTGTCTTCTTGTTCTGTCCTTAGCAAATGACTAATGACAAAGGACAAAGGACAAATGACTAATCATTTAACGGCGCGACTGAAAGCAATATGGGGTTTTGCACTGTCCGTTTTGGGCATTAACCACGCTAGACCTTCACTAGTACCAATCCATAATTTATTGCCGATGTCAGGTGCAAGGGTAAGAACCCGACTAGAAGGAAGTCCAGCAACTTCTGAGTCTAATACGGCTCCTGTATTTGGATTTAATCGTAACAAACCATTATTAGTCCCGACCCAGACGCTACCATCTTTCGCAAAACGTACTGCTGTCACGTCACGCCCACGCAGACGAGTTACAGACCGCAACACTGCACCAGTCTTTGGGTTAATAACTAGCAAATTATTCGGCATTCCCGCCCAAATTAACCCTTCTGGACTAATAGCTAAAGCTTGTACAGTCGTTCCTGGTAAATCGGCTATTCGCTTCATAATCGCAGCACTAGCAGTATTTACCCGTACCAATCCATCCAGAGTACCAACCCACAATTGACCTTCAGCATCTAAAGTCAGGGCGTTAGCACTGACACCAGGCAGATTTTTTAATGTTGTCATAATCAAGCCTTGGTCGGGACTAATGAGAGCTAAACCGCTATCGGTTCCAGTCCACAAATAACCCCGTTTGTCAAGTAACAGTGACAACACGCGTTTAGAAGGCAAAAATAAATTTTGTGCGGTGATTTCGTTAGTGCGGGGGTCAACTCGAACTAGTCCCTCATAACTTCCTACCCACAAACGTCCTACTTTGTCTTGGGCTAAAGCCCCAATGGCAACATTCGGTAAGCTAACACGAGAAATAATCTTGCCGGTTTTAGGATCGATCCGCGATAGTCCCCGCCAAGAACCTACCCAAAGATTACCTGTAACATCTCCCAATAAATTACCAACACGATAATCAGTTTTTGGCGAATTTTCTTCAACTCCCCGCTCATCGGGCAAAGATTCTACTCGCGGTGGCGGTGCGGAAGCTGGGTAAGCGGGGGTTACATCAGATGAATTAATGTCAGGGGTTTTTTGTGCCCATCCCATATTTGGCAAAGCTATCAACCCCAGCAAGATAGAAGTAATTAATAAACTAGTACGCTTGTAAAACAATACCACGGTGACATTTCCTTTGGAGACAGTACCCATAGCATTTACCTCAACTGGCTTTGGGTTAATTTCAGTGTTCCCCTAGCTGGGATTTTTCAAACATTGGGGATTGGGGATTGGGGACTGGGGACTGGGGACTGGGGACTGGGGACTGGGGACTGGGGACTGGGGACTGGGGACTAGGGACTGGGAACTGGGGACTGGGGACTGGGAACTGGGGACTGGGGACTAGGAAATAAATATTTAGGAATACTTTCTCATTACCCAATACCCAGTCCCCGAATATCATTGATGACATTTTGTAAAGCATTTGTAACAAAAAGTTTAAAACTTTATGTAATAACAAAATTAAATAGATAAGTTAAAAACTTTCAAAGAATAACTTATCGAATTCTTGATATATTGTGAAACAAGTTACAAATTACGTGGTGTGCAATTCTTTTATCTTTTGCTCACCACTCTGCTAAATCTCTGTCAAGTAAATTCTTTTCTGGTGTCTTTTCTGTCAAAGGGGAAGATATAAGGAGTGTAAAGGCGGGAATGTGTGCCAGCCAGCCCAATCCCCTGAATACCCGAATTTATAGGGGAATAATCGAAATCAGTCCGCAAAGTGCGGAAGTTTTGGTGAAATTGAGAAGGTTTAGTTGGGTGCGAAGAAGAGGTAAAAAAGAATTTTGATTTTTAGCAAGAGGGAACAGTAGAAGCGCCAGGTCGTGTACCCCTAGAAGGGAAAAACACTGGTGAGGAGGGCTACCACCACTATCCATTGTGTCCGCCGCAAAAAAACTGCTAACCTTTGCCAAAGGCAACTCCTAATAAAAAATTTTTCCGATCTTCCCCTCGCTCAAGGGGGGCAAGAGCGGGGTGAGGGTAAGTTGCACAAAACGTGATTTGATAATTAACAAGAGTGATTTCAGGGAAGGATAAAATTATGTCTTACGCTCAAACGAAGACTCAGAGCAAATCTGGGTATCAAGCCGGGGTTAAAGATTACAGACTAACTTATTACACACCGGATTACACACCAAAAGATACCGATCTTCTAGCTGCGTTCCGTATGACACCTCAGCCTGGTGTTCCTCCCGAAGAAGCAGGTGCGGCTGTTGCGGCTGAATCCTCCACAGGTACTTGGACAACTGTGTGGACAGATTTGCTCACCGACCTCGATCGCTACAAAGGTCGTTGCTATGACATCGAACCAGTTCGGGGCGAAGACAACCAGTACATTTGTTACGTTGCCTATCCTTTGGACTTATTTGAAGAAGGCTCTGTAACCAACGTATTGACCTCAATTGTCGGTAACGTATTTGGTTTCAAAGCTCTACGGGCACTGCGTCTAGAAGACATCCGTTTCCCAGTAGCTTACATCAAGACCTTCCAAGGGCCTCCTCACGGTATCCAAGTTGAGCGCGATAAGTTAAACAAATACGGTCGTCCTTTGTTGGGTTGTACCATTAAGCCCAAATTGGGTCTTTCCGCTAAGAACTACGGACGCGCTGTATACGAGTGCTTACGCGGTGGTTTGGACTTCACCAAAGACGACGAAAACATCAACTCCGCACCATTCCAAAGATGGCGCGATCGCTTCTTGTTCGTTGCTGAAGCTATCAATAAATCCCAAGCAGAAACCGGTGAAATTAAAGGTCACTACCTAAACGTCACCGCTCCTACCTGTGAGGAAATGCTGAAGCGGGCTGAGTACGCGAAAGAACTCAAAATGCCCATCGTCATGCATGACTACCTCACCGCAGGTTTCACCGCCAACACCACATTGGCTCGTTGGTGCCGCGATAATGGTCTATTGCTGCACATTCACCGTGCTATGCACGCTGTAATTGACCGTCAAAAGAACCACGGTATTCACTTCCGTGTATTGGCTAAAGCTCTACGTTTGTCTGGTGGCGACCACATCCACACTGGTACAGTAGTTGGTAAATTGGAAGGTGAGCGCGGCATCACAATGGGCTTCGTTGACCTGTTGCGTGAAAACTACATTGAGCAAGACAAGTCTCGCGGTATTTACTTTACCCAAGACTGGGCTTCTCTACCTGGTGTAATGGCAGTTGCTTCTGGTGGTATCCACGTATGGCACATGCCCGCGCTAGTAGAAATCTTCGGTGATGACTCCGTACTACAGTTCGGTGGTGGTACTCTGGGACACCCTTGGGGTAACGCTCCTGGTGCAACTGCTAACCGCGTTGCCTTAGAAGCCGTTGTTCAAGCTCGTAACGAAGGCCGCAACTTGGCTCGTGAAGGTAACGATATCATCCGTGAAGCTGCCAAGTGGTCTCCTGAACTGGCTGCTGCTTGCGAACTGTGGAAAGAAATCAAGTTCGAGTTTGAAGCAATGGATACCGTCTGATCTGGGTTAACAGTTAAGAGTTAAGAGTTAGAAGTAGAGACGCGATTCATCGCGTCTGTACAAGAGTTAGGATTTGCATTAATTCATAACTCATAACTCATAACTCATAACTCTTCAGGGCTGGGGTCAAGCATGAATCTTAAGCAAATTGCGAAGGACACAGCCAAAACTCTCCAAAGCTATCTGACTTATCAGGCTCTAAGGACAGTATTGGCACAGCTAGGTGAAACTAATCCGCCATTAGAACTTTGGTTGCATAACTTTTCGTCTGGCAAAATTCAAAATGGTGAGTCATTCATTGAGCAACTGTTGCGAGAAAAACCAGATTTAGCTTTGCGAATCATGACTGTCAGAGAACACATCGCCGAAGAAATTGCAGAATTTTTACCGGAAATGGTTCGCACTGGCATTCAGCAAGCCAATATGGAGCAGCGTCGCCAGCATTTAGAACGCATCACACAAATAGACACATCTAACCCCAGTCTGCAATCAGAACAGCAAACACCTTCAGATCGGGATTTGGATAACTTATCCAATTAGTTCGGTCAATCTACTAGTAAAAATCGCAACCCATTATCAAAAGCTATGCAAACTTTACCAAAAGAGCGTCGTTACGAAACCCTTTCTTATCTTCCCCCTCTGTCTGACGCTCAAATTTCCAAGCAGATTCAGTACATTTTGAATCAAGGTTACATTCCTGCGATCGAGTTTAACGAAACTTCTGAGCCAACAGAATTATATTGGACAATGTGGAAGTTGCCTTTGTTCGGTGCTAAATCTACTCAAGAAGTATTGAGCGAAGTTCAAGGATGCCGTTCTCAATTTAACAACAGCTATATTCGTGTTGTGGGTTTTGATAACATCAAGCAGTGCCAAGTTCTCAGCTTCCTTGTTCACAAACCCAACAGATACTAAGTCTAGTTAGTTGGAATTATTATGGGATAGTTGAAGTAACTTGTCTATCCCTGTATAGGAGAGGTAGAATTATCTGCCTCTCCTTTTTTTTCAAACAGAATTCAGGAGTCAGGCGATCCGCGAAGCGCAGTCAAGGTGAGCCAGGATTCAGTTGGGAATTCCTGACGGATAGCGTAGCGTAAAGCCTTCTCCTGTCGGAGATGCTTCTCTACCAGAAGCGTCTTGATGACTACTGAATTTTGACTTTTGAATTCTTCTTCAAAATTAGACGTTAGGGAACATAAGCATTTATACTTCACCATCTAATACATTATCCGAAGCGTCCCGGTTGGTGGGAGAATAAAGACGAGAAATGATGCAAGCCTTGTGTTATCTCCAGCCCAAAGGAATCTGTAGAAATGTGGAAACGAATTGTATTAATTTTGCTATTGGTGTTGAGCTTCAGTCTGAGTAATTCGGATGTTGCGGCTGCGGCTGGACTCAAAAGCTTTGTAGACAGTGGTGATGGCTATCAGTTTTTATATCCTAACGGCTGGCTGCCAGTTAAAGTTGCCGATGGGCCTGATGTGGTTTTCCACGATTTGATTGAGGTGTCTGAAAATGTTTCGGTTGTGATTAGCCCAGTTCCTGAAGGCAAAACTTTGTCAGAATTGGGAACCCCAACAGAAGTAGGATACAAATTAGGAAAAGCAGCTCTTGCGCCTCCTGATTCTGGTCGTTCGGCTGAATTAGTCAATGCTGCCCAGCGAGAAGTAGATGGTAAAACATACTACCTTTTAGAGTATGAGGTTAAACTCTCCAATCAACAGGAACGACACAACATCACCAGCGTTGCTGTTAGCCGTGGTAAACTTTTTACCTTCAACGCCTCAATTCCTGAAAAACGCTGGCAAAAAGTTAAACGAATGATTGATGAGGTTGTTAATTCTTTTTCTGTTTATTAATTAAGGAGTAGGAAATGGGGAATGGGGAATTGGGAATGGGGAATAAGAAAGAAACTTAATTACAATGCCCAATGCCCAATGCCCAATTAATAATTTTTCTAAAATCTCATGAAAATTCCACCTTTTGTACTTGCTTCAGCTTCTCCAGCCCGACGCCGCTTGCTGCAAACTGTTGGTATTGAACCAATAGTTCAGCCTAGTGACTTTGATGAGTCGCAAATTGAACTAAGTGAACCAGCAGAATTGGTCAAAACTCTTGCCCAGTATAAAGCGGAAACTGTAGCCCCACAGTTTCAATCAGCTTTGATTATGGGTTGTGATTCAGTTTTGTCCATCAATGGTGAAATTTACGGCAAACCAGCAGACTTCTCTGAAGCGATCGCTCGTTGGCAGATAATGCAAGGTAACTTTGGCGACTTGCACACAGGTCACGCCTTAATTGACAATCAGCAAAACCGTACTTTAGTCAAGTCACAAGTTACAAGAGTTTACTTTGCTCAAATGAGCGAGAAGGAAATTAAAGCTTATGTTGCCACAGGTGAACCGCTCAAGTGTGCTGGTGCTTTTGCCATTGAGGGTTTTGGTAGTTTCTTTGTAGAAAAAATTGAAGGCTGCCACAGCAATGTCATTGGACTCAGTTTACCCCTGCTGCGGCAGATGCTAAGTGAATTGGGATACGATGTCACTGATTTCTGGCAGCAATAGTCATTTGTCATTTGTCATTTGTCATTTGTCCAAAGTGAATAACCAATGCCCTGTGCCCAATGCCTAATGACCTATAACTAATAACTAAATTGCCTGATATTAAGTATTGCTTCGCCATGATCTGGAATCCAGGCTAGCCACTCATCTGCTGAAACCGGACACAATAAAAGTGCTTCGTCAAAACTAAATGGGTTGGGAAGTTGCAAAAGGTTTACCCAAGTAGAAGCTTTGAACCTCTGTAAACCTTCCAGATTATTGTGCTTTCTTGTATGTACAGCAAAATCCGGTTTATAAGAATCTAGTTTCATAGCTTTCTATTAGCCTTTACAAATGGGCTAATCTAAAATTATTTCTGTAACCTAGACTACAAAATAAATAATACTCGTGAAAAGTATCTGTCTTATAAATTAACGTTGGCTGAGTGTAAGTGTTTGCTTATATTGCAGACCACAACAGGTATGGCACGACAGGTTGTAGACTGGCCACTAGATCGCATTCCCAAACTAGAATATGTCATTTACTTCTATGCCCTCGCTGCGCGAGCAACAACATCCCCTAATTCGTCAGCTAGCTGATTGTATTGAGGCAGCTTGGCATCAGCACCTAGATTTATCCCCTTACCATTTGCCTAATGAGTTGGGGTATGTGGAAGGTAGATTAGAAGGCGAAAAACTGACGATTGAAAACCGTTGCTATCAAACGCCCCAGTTTCGGAAAATGCACTTGGAACTGGCAAAAATCGGCAATATGCTGGATATTTTGCACTGCGTCATGTTTCCTCGTCCAGAATACAACCTGCCGATGTTTGGTTGTGATTTAGTTGGAGGTAGAGGTCAAATTAGTGCAGCGATCGCAGACCTTTCTCCTATTCAAGCAGAACGCACCTTACCAGAATCTTATACTTCGGCACTGACACAGCTAACAGTGCTTAACTTTTCCCAACCCCGTGAATTACCAGAATGGGGAAATATTTTTTCAGATTTCTGCATCTTTGTCCGCCCCAGTTCCCCTGAAGAAGAAACAATGTTTCTCTCGCGGGTGCGAGAATTTTTAGACATTCATTGCATCCAAGCGATCGCCTCACATCCTGTTTCAGTTGAACAAGTCACCCAAAATCTCGCCGGACAACACAACTACTGCACCAAACAGCAGCAAAACGATAAAACCCGCCGCGTACTAGAAAAAGCCTTTGGCCCAGCTTGGGCAGAAAATTATATGACCACAGTTTTATTCGACCTCCCAACTTAATCATTTCCTCCATCACCCTCATCTCCCCCATCTGTAGGTTCTGCTACGTTTTCAGCTAACAGATAAATGTAGAATTCATTCAACGAGAGTTTTATGGAGTTCCAAAACAGCAACAGGGAAAATAGCAAGGTCTTTGAAGCGAATATCACAAAATGGTTTGTTGTCTTGGTAGGTGCAAACAACTAGAGACAGCTAACTCATTGACCAGAAAGTTAAGGAAACTCTGATGTTAGGAATGTTCAAGTTGACAGATATTTTTTAGTTAGTTAATCGTTGATTCATTTAAGGAAGACTAACTTTTGTAGCAAGATTGTGTCTAACAAAGGCAACAGTCTATTTTTGATGTTTCTTTTCAATTTTGAAACTAACTCTAGCTGTAGTAAATGTAGCAGTAAAGTACCGCATCATACCAATTGAGAATTTTTTATAGAGATACGATATATCGCGTCTCTATATCTAGATTCATACTGCTTGTGAATTATGCTAACTCCCATTGCACTGATGTCTCAATATAGCGGTTATCAGTTGAGTGCAATACGGACCTAACCCCCAGCCCCTTCCCTTATAGGGAAGGGGAGTAAGATTCCAAACCTCTCTCCTTTTAGGAGAGAGGTTTGGAGAGAGGTCAAAGTGTATTGCATACATAATCAGCGGCTATAGAAAACACCATTTTGTTAAGCCATAGTGTTGAACGTTCATCACACAATGGATTTTTAAGCCATATCCAGCTTGAAACCACTGTTGTTTGTTTTAACAGCTGGCTGTTGATTAAAAACCTTTTTATTTATTACTTTCATCAGCACAATTCAGGTAAATGGGCAACATACTATGTCAAGGGTGACTGAAAAGCCGAAACCAAGTGAACAAACACTAAATCATGAACAACCTAAGATTTGGTGGGGTATCGCTGTAGCCGTGCCAGTAGTAATCGCCGCTGGCATACTAGGTACGGCTAAAATCGAGCAGTTAAGAAAACTAACTACATCCGCACCCGTAATGCCATCTACCAATAGCATTAGTGCTGTAGGGCGTTTGGAACCGCGAGGCGAAGTTGTTAAATTGTCCGCCCCATCATCAGGATTAGCACCATCATCACGAATTCAGCAACTTCTGGTGAAAGAGGGCGAACAGGTAAAGCAAGGTCAAATTGTGGCAATTTTGGACAACCGCGATACCCAAATAGCCGGACTACAAGAGGCAAAAGCGAAAGTCCAAGAAGCGCGTGCGAATTTAGCGCAAGTCAAGGCTGGTTCTCCAAGAGATATTCAAGCCCAAAGAGCAGTTATTGCTCGCCTACAAGCGCAGTTAATTGGCGAAAGGAATGCAGCGCAAGCAACGATCGCAAGGGTTGCAGCTCAGTTAAGCGGTGATAAACTTGTCCAACAAGCAACCGTGAATCGCCTAGAAGCTGAACTTAGTGGGCAAAGAGATGCTCTTAGAGCAACGGTTGCACGTATTCAAGCCGAACAGCGCAATGCTCAAGTCGATGCCGGACGCTATGATTATTTATACAAAGAAGGTGCTATTTCTCAGCAAGAGCGGGACAGAAGACGCTTGAGTGCAATAACTGCTAATCAGCAGGTTGCTGAAAGCCAAGCTACCCTAAGACAGACATTAGCAACTTTGCGGCAGCAACTTGCTGAGGCTAGAGCTACCCAAATACAAAATTTAGCAACTTTGCAACAGCAGTTAATCGAAGCCAAAGTTAACCGCGATAAAACTGTCGCAACTTTGCAAAGACAAATCGATGAAGAAAAGGCCAAACTAAGCAGAATTTTAGATGTTAGTCCTACCGATGTGCAAGTAGCGCAAGCCCAAGTTAGTAATGCGATCGCAAATGTCAGAAAAGCCGAAGCAGAACTGAGATTGAGCTACGTTCAAGCACCAATCGCTGGAGAAATTTTAAAGGTTTACGCCAAATCAGGCGAAGCGATCGGCGCAAATGGCATTGCTGAACTTGGCCAAACCAAGCAAATGTTTGTAATTGCTGAAGTCGCCGAAGACAGCATTGGTAAAGTCCGTCTTGGTCAAAATGCTACTATCACCAGTGATAACGGCGCATTTAGCGGCGAATTAAAGGGAACTGTCACTGAAATTGGCAGAAAAATTGGTAAAAAAGATGTGCTGAATACAGATCCAGCCGCAGATGTAGATGCCAGAGTTGTAGAAGTGAAAATTGCTCTATCTCCAGAAGATAGCCAAAAAGTTTCTGGTTTAACCTACGCCAAAGTTCTTGTGGATATTAATAACTAATTAAGTTATAGATGAGCAGCAATACCAATGTACAACTTGATATTTTGGATTGAGAATGTTCTTAATTACGAATTACGAATTATCTTAACTGTGCTTGGATGCCTATAAAATGAATCAAAAAATACCTCTGTCATGGCTACAACTGACAAGGGAAAAAACTCGTCTAGCTGTGGCGTTAGCAGGAATTGCTTTTGCCGATATTTTAATGTTTATGCAGCTTGGTTTTCGAGATGCTCTGTATTATAGTAACGTTCGATTTCATAACAGCTTACAAGGCGATATTGTTTTAATTAATAGTCAATCTAACGCTATATTGGCAATGAGAAGCTTTTCGCAACGGCGATTATATAAAGCTTTAGAATTACCCGCAGTTCAATCAGTATATCCGATATATTTGGATTTTACAATCTGGAAAAATCCTGTAACCGGGCGTCCTCGGAGTATTCTAATCTTTGGAATGAACCCAGAAACTAACCTAGTTAACTTACCTGGAGTTCAGGAAAATTTAGATAAACTTAAACTACCTGATGTAGTTCTATTTGACCGTTCTTCTAGGGTAGAGTATGGGCCGATCGCTGCTAATTATGACCAAGGAAAGACTGTAATGGCAGAAGTACGAAGGCGGCGAATTAAAGTAGGAGGACTCTTTACATTAGGTGCATCATTTGGTGCAGATGGTAATTTAATTACCAGCGATCTCAACTTTTTCCGAATATTCAACAATCGTCAAAAAGGATTAATTGATATTGGGCTAATTAGATTAAAACCGGGAGCTGGTGCTAATGTTGTTGCCCAACAATTACGAAAGTATTTACCTAATGAAGTGAATGTTTTAACTAAACAAGAATTTATTGATTTTGAGCGGAGTTACTGGGCGAATAGTACAGCTATTGGCTTTATTTTCACATTAGGGACTGTCATGGGTTTCATTGTGGGGACTGTGATTGTTTATCAAATTCTTTACACAGAAGTTGCAGATCACTTAGCTGAGTACGCTACTCTCAAGGCAATAGGTTACACACAAAACTATTTATTGACAGTAATTCTTCAAGAAGCTTTATTATTAGCAGTTCTCGGCTATTTTCCTGGAATAGTTTTTGCCTTATTTATGTATAGCAGTGCCAGAAATGCAACACTTTTACCAGTTTTTATGAGTTTTGAACGAGCTGTAATGGTATTGATTTTGACTATGCTGATGTGCATTATTTCTGGTGCGATCGCAGTTAGAAAATTACGCTCTGCCGATCCAGCAGATATCTTTTAATTAATATCATATTAGTCAAAAGATATTAATAATAAATTTGACTTATGCTCATATTTAGCAAATTTAATTCTTGACAGTCACTACAGTTAAAATTTGGAAATGATAATTTGTAACTAACAAAAATATGATGGAAAAAGAACCTGTAATTGCCATTAAAAACCTCAATCATTTCTATGGCAAAGGCGCACTGAGGAAACAGATATTATTTAATATTAACCTAGACGTTTATCCAGGTGAGATTGTGATTATGACCGGGCCATCAGGTTCAGGTAAAACAACATTACTGAGCTTAATTGGTGGTTTGCGGTCTGTACAAGAGGGAAGTTTAAAATTTTTAGGTGAAGAACTTATTGGCGTCAGTCAAAACAAATTAGTGCAGATGCGACGCAACATTGGTTATATTTTCCAAGCTCACAATTTGCTAGGGTTCTTGACAGCCAAGCAAAATGTGCAAATGGCAGTGGAATTGAACGATAATATTTCTCAAGCAGAAGCAATGGCTAAATCAAAAGCTATGCTGGGGTCTGTAGGTCTAGAAGAACGAGTTGATTACTACCCAGATAATCTTTCTGGTGGACAAAAACAAAGAATTGCGATCGCCCGCGCCTTAGTGAACCGTCCTCCCTTGGTGCTAGCAGACGAACCAACAGCAGCATTAGATAAACAATCAGGACGCGATGTCGTGGAAATAATGCAGAGTCTAGCTAAAAATCAGGGAACTACTATCTTATTGGTGACACACGACAACCGCATTTTAGATATAGCCGATCGCATCGTCGAAATGGAAGATGGTCTTTTAACCCGTAATTCCCCCAATACAGTTATTCAGTCATGATTTTAGTCATTTGTCTTTTGTCCTTTGTCATTTTTATTATTTAGCTAGTAACTCTTGACTAATGACCATTGACCAATACTTCTCTACAAGAGGCTGCGTCAACGATAAAGCTTAGTACAAGTGCCCGATAATGACCAATGACCAATGACCAATGACCAATGACTAATGACCAATGACTAATGACAGCCATAATTTATTGTCTAGCCGAGCCTGATTTTTTAACTCCGGGTGACTTTGGTGGAGTTGGAGTATTTGGTTGGCGACTAGTACGAAAAGTTACATTCACGCCTTCATTCGATTGTTCTAGCACTAGTAAAGGCGTAGGTTTAGCCTTTTGATCCCAATGCATGGTAGCAATCCGACCTTGAATTATTGGTTGCCAACTATCTTCGTCTTCTATCGGGCTTAGGTAAGTTTCTATACAATCAATAATTTGACTAATAGTCGCAGAAGTTGCTTGCGTCGGTAACTTCATTAACTTGATTTGAATCCGAAACAGTACGCGTTTAGCAGAATTCCCTGGACTACCAGTCTCATACTCGACATCAAAAATTTCATCTACTTGCCGTCCAGCACTATTAGCAATTCCAACCGATCCTTGTTGGGCTTGACTTGGACGCAGGGCTTGAGAAATTTTTTCTTTGATTTGAATCTTTATTTGGTTAAGAATTGCAAAGTGAAACACTTCCTCTGACATCCGCATCCGCAGATAATCGAGGTTAAAGTCCCGTGAGTTCACCAAATCGGGATTAGTTTCCATTTTACGAATTGTTTCCAGCGCCAGCTTAAACTTTTTCTCTAATTCTCGCGCGCGGAATTGCTCAAACTTAAGTTTTTTCTCCAGCTTATCCTTCTGGAGTTTAATATACACAATCAAAGCAATCACCACTAAAGCCAGTCCTCCAGAAGTTACCAACAATAATGGTGGTATTTGAGGATTACTTGCTGGCACTTCCTGGGATGCCTTTTTAGTAGCCTTTTTCCCAGAGGATTGGGCAAGAAACATTGAAGTGGACATGGTGGGAAACTGAAAAACTTGACTCCTGATGTTTAGGATGCCCAAATCTTCAAGGTCATCTTACTGTATGATTAATATTTTTTACAGCCTGTTACAAACCTTATATGTCCAGACATTTGAGCCTCTCTCCCCTATCTGAGGTTTCATCTACAAGCTTTAGCAATATTCGTCTGATAGCCACAGATATGGATGGCACCTTGACTAAACGAGGAAAATTTACTCCCACACTGTTACAAGCTTTAGAGGACTTAGCCGCAGCTGACATTAAAGTGCTAATTGTCACCGGACGTTCTGCTGGGTGGGTAAGTGGATTGAGTAGTTTGATGCCAGTCGCAGGTGCGATGGCAGAAAATGGTGGTTTGTTCTTTCCACCTGGAAATCAAAAACCAGTAGTCTTAACACCCATTCCTGATTTAGTTCAACATCGCCAGCACTTAGCTACGACTTTTGAGAACTTACAAACTAAATTTCCCCAAATCCAAGAATCTGCTGATAATCGCTTTCGCCTCACCGACTGGACTTTTGATGTAGCTGGTTTGCGTGAAGACGAACTACAAACCCTAGATAATCTCTGTCAACAAATGGGTTGGGGATTTACCTATAGCAACGTGCAGTGTCACATTAAACCCCAAGGACAAGATAAAGCTGTGGGATTGTTGCAGGTATTGCGCGAATATTTGCCCCAGTACTCATCAGAACAAATTGTCACTGTTGGCGATAGTCCTAATGATGAAAGTTTATTCGATCGGCGTTATTTTCCTGTTTCTGTAGGCGTGGCAAACGTGTTGGAATATGCAGATAAATTGCAACATCAGCCCGCTTATATGACCGCAGCTGCCGAAGGCGATGGATTTTGTGAGTTATCCAGTTACATTTTGCAAAGCTTCCAAATCCCAAATTAAGGGAAATTAGAATTTGCTCTAAAATAATCTTGTAGCACTGATTTTACAACCATGACCAAAACATAAAAAAATACAAAGCAAGTTAACTTATTTATAGAAATTCTTAATTTTGAATTTTGAATTTTGAATTTTGAATTTTGAATTTGGAGCGAAGCAACGTGACGGCTACTCTACCTGTTAATGTCGAATCAGAAATATTCTACCCCAGTGCTGATGGTCAACCAGTGGCAGAAACCTACGACCACCTTTATGCTTTACTAACTACCTTAGAAGTCCTGAAACAGTATCTGGCAAATCGTCAAGCAACAGTGTTGGGAAATCAATTTCTTTACTATGCACAAGGCTTTCCCAAGTTGCGGGTAGCCCCAGATGTAATGGTGATTTTTGATGTTGCACCTGGCGGTCGGGACAACTATAAAACCTGGGAAGAAGGTCAAGTACCGACAGTTATTTTTGAAATGACATCCTTTGGTACTAAAGGACAAGACGAAATCTTCAAAAAGACCCTTTATGAACAGCTAGGTGTCAAGGAATACTGGCTATTTGACCCTAAAGGAGAGTGGGTGGAACAACAGTTACGTGGCTATCGCCTGCGGGGAGAAATCTACGAACCTATACAAGATGGACGCAGTGAACCGTTACAACTGCGCTTAGTAGTTGAGGGAAGGCTAATTGGGTTTTATCAAGAGGATACAGGGGAAAAATTGCTGATCCCTGGTGAACTGGTAGAGGCTTTACGACAGGAAGTTTTAGCAAGACAGCAGGCAGAAGAACTAGTAGAACAAGAACGCCAACGAGCTGAACAAGAACGCCAACGAGCTGAACAGGCAGAATTGCAGATAGAACAGTTAAAGGCAAGGTTGCGCTCGCTCAATGTAGACCCCGATACTATTGAGTAACATGCACCAGAAGTTGCTATAGCTACGCCCGTCGTAGACGTACTAGGTGTTATAAACAAGTAGACAATTTGTTACCTGTGTGTTTGCCACATTTATTACTTGAGACAGAATACAATAGATGAATCTCTAGCGCCTTTCAATCTAGTAAGTCTCAACAATACTGATTTTATAGAAAAGACTGTTTTGTACAGTCATTCACAAGTAAAACTGAATCAAAGGATAAATAAACCGCCAGCCTTTTAAGCACCCTGAGACGCTAAGAGACTAATAGATACTTGAAGCAGAGGTTGGTGTTTTATTTCTAACTTCCACTAAAAAGTACAAGACCAATGTCAAGTCAAGAATTTACCTTTAAATATTGAGGTATAAAATTATGCAAGAAATTGAAAGATTCTTTGGCAACTTGTTCAGTGGCATAATCAACCGCTTTAAGTATTCTGCGATGGACGCTGCCGATCGCAAAATGAGAGAAACTATCGACGATCAGATCGAACAACGGCGACAAAAACCTAAACCCGAAGATCGAGAAGACCGCTAGTACACCTTTAAAACAGCAAGATTTTCATTTATAGTGCTGCCCAATTGTTGAGTAGGCAGCGCTATATTTCTTGGATTCACTCGGTCAAGCAACTACAACTCTTGAGAATATGTTAACCTAGTATGGTTAACTAATCTCGCACATCTAAGAATTCGGGTGTTTCCCGATTGGGAAATACACTTGGATGGAGGTTTAACCCGAATCGGAGTTGAAAAATACATGCCAGTAGTTTCATTGGCTCAGATGATGGAGTCAGGGGTTCACTTTGGGCATCAGACCCGGCGTTGGAACCCAAAAATGTCTCCTTACATTTATACTTCCCGCAATGGCGTGCATATTATCGACTTGGTGCAAACTGCCCAGTTGATGGATAATGCTTACAACTACATGCGATCGCACGCAGAACAAGGGAAGAAATTTCTTTTCGTTGGTACCAAGCGTCAAGCAGCTGGAATTATTGCCCAAGAAGCTAGCCGTTGTGGTTCCCACTACATTAACCAACGCTGGTTGGGCGGAATGTTGACCAACTGGGCAACCATCAAAACACGGGTTGACCGTCTAAAAGATTTAGAACGCCGTGAAGAAACTGGCGCACTAGATTTATTACCGAAAAAAGAAGCATCAATGCTACGTCGGGAAATGACGAAGCTTCAGAAATACTTGGGCGGCATTAAAACAATGCGAAAAGTGCCCGATATCGTGGTAATCGTAGACCAACGCCGGGAATATAACGCAGTTCAAGAATGCCAAAAGCTGAATATTCCCATTGTGTCCATGTTGGATACAAACTGTGACCCCGATGTAGTAGATATCCCCATCCCAGCAAACGACGATGCTATCAGGTCAATTAAACTGATAGTCGGAAAATTGGCAGATGCCATTTATGAAGGTCGTCATGGTCAGCTGGATGTAGAGGATGATTACGAAGATTACGACGGTAGTGAGTATGACGATGACTACGAAGAAAGCGAATATACTGATGCCGTACTTCCCGACGAGGAAACAGAAGAATAGTGCTGAGTAGAAGAGTGCTAAGTCCTGAGTAAGATAGAAAGACTCAGCAAATTGAATAGTGCTGAGTCTTGATTTTTGAAGTTGTAAGTTGTGATTTGTCAATGAAGAATAAAATTGATAACTGAACACTCAAAACTCAGCACGGGCTAAACGCCGAGCTAACGCTAACAAAACTCAGTACTCAGTACTAAATTAGGTGAGTGATTACAACTCGAGGTCAAGTTAGGAATTGAGGCAACATGGCGGAAATATCTGCAAAACTCGTCCAAGAGCTACGCCAAAAAACTGGTGCTGGCATGATGGACTGCAAAAAAGCGCTGATAGAGACTAATGGCAATATAGAAGAAGCCATAGACTGGCTACGGAAAAAGGGCATCTCTAAGGCGGGGGGAAAAAGCGATCGCATTGCGGCAGAAGGTTTAGTAGACACTTACATTCAGCCCGAAGGTCGAGTAGGTGTACTCATAGAAGTCAACTGCCAAACCGACTTTGTTGCTCGTAACGAGGCTTTTAAAGCTTTAGTTAAGAATCTAGCAAAGCAAGCAGCGACAGCTGATAGTGTTGAGTCTTTGCTGGCTCAACCCTATATTGATAATGAAAGTGCGACTGTAGAAGAATTTATCAAGCAAACCATTGCTACCCTTGGTGAAAACATCCAAGTGCGCCGCTTTGTTAATTTTGCAATAGCAGAAGGCACACAAGGTGTAGTAGACAGCTACATTCATACTGGCGGTCGAGTTGGTGTATTAGTAGAACTGGGTTCCCAAACTGAATCAGTGGCTGCTAATTCAGAGTTCCAAACCTTGGCACGGAACACTGCAATGCAAGTTGCAGCTTGTCCCAATGTCGAGTATGTGAGCGTAGACCAAATCCCCGCCGAAATTGCCCAAAAGGAAAAAGACATTGAAATGGGCAAGGATGATTTGGCGAACAAGCCTGAAAACATCAAAGAAAAGATTGTTCAGGGACGGATTGAAAAACGCCTGAAAGAATTGACTTTGCTCGATCAGCCTTACATTCGCGATCAGAGTATTTCCGTAGAAGACTTGATAAAACAAGTCAAGACTCAATTAGGTGAAGAGATTCAAGTGACTCGCTTTGTCCGTTATATACTAGGCGAAGGCATTGAAAAGCAAGAAATCAGCTTTGCTGATGAAGTCGCTGCACAAATGGGCACTAAGTAATATTAGTCGTTGGTCATTAGTCATTAGTCTTTACCAAGGACAAAGGACAAATGACTAATGACTCTTTAAAAAACAGGTCAGGTTATTTGCTTGACCTGTCTTTTATTTAGTAAAAGACTAGGACTTACGCACTGTACAAAAAAACTATCTTGTGTATTAACGTAAATACGTTGTTTCAGGCTTTTGGCGGTCGCTTTTGATTGCTGGCGATCGCCAAAATATGAGTGAAAAACCTAGCTAGAAGCCTTGAAAACTATACCTCTTATTTTGGCTTTTCTGTCAATGCGTAAGTTTTAAAGACGTGAAATATCGCATTTAATTTAAAATCTAAAATTCTCTGGAAAGTTATCCTAAAATAAATTTGTACATTTGTACTATGTAATGGTTCAGATGGGCAAGAGCGAAAAAATATGGCAAGAGCAATCGAGCGAATTGAGCAGGATATTGCAGCACTCCAAGAAGCGATCCGGGCGATCGCAATCGAACTACAAAGCGCTTATGCTAGTTATCTAAATACCTTGGGAATAGCTGTACGCAAACAGTTGATTCTCGCGAGTTACCACCTCTGTACCCAAGGATATCCCGAAAACTTTTTGCATTTGTCATTGAATCAGCGCCAACAATTGCAACAAGCCATCCGCAAGTTGGGTGAACTCGCAGCTGAACAATTGCTCATTTATCTTACAAGTGAAGAATCAGGGGAAGATGAGGTAGATGAAGGAGATGAAGGAGATGAAGGAGATGAAATGCATGAGATGGATGAGGAAGTAACACCCTCTTTATCTTCACTATTTCTTGACACTTCTAATTCTCAGTATCTCACTGCCAACACCTCCGATCCTATAGAACTGGCAAAATGGCAACAGAAATTAGAAGAGGTTGCGCAAGATATACTGAAAAAACTTTCGCATGATGCTAATCTTTTGTTACAAAAAGCTGGAGTATTGCCGAAAAAATTACCAGAACCGATTTTAGCAGCAGCGGCGGCAGCATCAGAAGCATCTGCTGAGGTCATGCCAGGGCCACCCAATTTATTAAACTTAGTAATTGAAATTGAAAATGAGCAACAGTCAGAAGATTCTGGACTGACTCAAATTATGGCTATTAACCTGCGGCTAGGAGAAATTGAATTTGCTGATGTGACACTTTCCTCCGATCGCAAGCGAATCCGCAGTATTTTAGTTCAGCTAAACAAACTAGGACGAGAGTATAAAAAAAGGTATAAAGAAAAAGCGATCGCTGAAGCGGAAGCTGCATGGCGCGCTAGTTGGTTTGAATAAAGTTATGAGTTATGAATTATGAGTTATGAGTTATTTATTCTTAACTCCTAACTCCTCACTCCTAACTCCTCACTCCTAACTCTGCTGACCAATGACTAATGAAAAACCAGATTGGATACGATTGCATAAAGCCTTGGCAATAGAAGCTGAACGTGGCTTTACAGACTTGATGGGCAGAGAATACCGTTTCAGTGAATTTCTCAGCTTAACTTTGGGCAAATTCCCAACAGGCTTACCCCAAATTGAACGCCGCCGTTGGCAAGGACTAGCGGTGCAATTTGCTAGTTATCCACATCTAGCACTGGAAGAAAGGCAGCATTTAGTAGCAGAGACTCGTAGGTATCTTTCCCAACTACAGCAAGAGGAGCAGGGGGAACAGGGGAAGCAGGGGAGCAGGGGAGCAGGGGAGCAAGGGAAAACTTATCAATCCAAAGTTCAAAATCCAAAATCTCCAATTGTTACTGAGGTGAGTCGGAGACTTGCACCGAAAATTGAGCAAAAACTCAGTGATTTACCAGAAATAGGTTTTAAAAAAGCTGATAATTTGGCACGGCTTGGTTTACATACCGTCCGTGACTTGCTTTTCTACTATCCTCGTGACCATATTGATTATGCGCGTCAGGTGAATATCCGCGAGTTACAAGCGGGTGAGACGGTGACAATAGTGGCAACTGTAAAGCGTTGCAACTGCTTTACTAGCCCTAAAAATCAGAAATTATCTATTTTAGAATTGGTAGTAAAAGATAACAGCGGTCAAATCAAAATTGGCCGTTTTTACGCAGGTACGCGCTTTAGCAGTCGCGCTTGGCAAGAAAGTTTAAAACGCC
Source organism: Nostoc sp. ChiSLP03a (assembly GCF_034531215.2). Lineage (NCBI taxonomy): Bacteria > Bacillati > Cyanobacteriota > Cyanophyceae > Nostocales > Nostocaceae > Nostoc > Nostoc sp. ChiSLP03a. The sequence continues at coordinate 2,442 of NZ_JAVRBQ020000098.1, read as the reverse complement.
GTTATCCAGTAGGTAGCATTCTGGCAGCCTGTGGATTGGTGAAAGAAAGTAAATACGGCTTGACATTGGATAATCCAGAATTAGAGGTTTTGGCAAGCCCAGGAGATACGATTGAGTCGCTAAATATTGGGCGGGTAGTACCAATTTATGGACTAACTGAAGGCGTGGTGGCGAATACAGTGCGACAAGCGGTAATTGCTGCTTTACCTGCTGCGGCTAACCTGAAAGACCCTTTGCCAAGTGGTTTGCGGCAGAAGTATGGTTTGATGGAATTAAAAGATGCGATCGCAAATATCCATTTTCCCAGCGATAGCGCCGTCCTACAAGTTGCCCGTCGTCGCCTAGTTTTTGACGAATTTTTCTACCTGCAACTTGGGTTACTGCAACGTCAACAGCAAGCAAGAGCGATTCAAACCAGCGCCATCCTTGTCCCACGCGGTCAACTTGTAGAGAAATTTCACGAAATACTGCCTTTTCAACTCACTGGCGCACAGCAACAAGTTCTCAACGACATTCTCAACGATTTACAAAAACCTGTGCCAATGAATCGTTTGGTGCAAGGTGATGTCGGTTCTGGTAAAACAGTCGTCGCCGTGCTGGCTATCCTTGCAGCAATTCAATCTGGCTACCAAGCGGCGCTGATGGCTCCCACAGAAGTTTTGGCAGAACAACATTATCGCAAGTTGGTTAGTTGGTTTAACCTCTTGCATTTACCAGTGGAATTACTTACAGGTTCGACTAAAGCTGCGAAACGAAGACAAATACATTCCCAGCTAGGAACTGGTGAATTACCTCTGTTAGTAGGAACTCATGCCTTGATTCAAGACCCTGTAAACTTTCAGCAATTAGGGTTAGTAGTCATAGATGAACAGCATCGTTTTGGAGTAGAACAACGGGCACGTTTACAGCAAAAAGGCAATCAACCTCATGTGTTAACTATGACTGCTACGCCGATTCCCCGAACCTTAGCACTAACGATACACGGGGATCTGGATGTGAGCCAAATTGATGAGCTACCACCAGGACGACAAAAGATTCAGACAACAGTATTGTCAGGTCAGCAACGCAACCATGCTTACGACCTGATCCGCCGAGAAATTGTCCAAGGTAGACAAGTTTATGTGGTTTTACCCTTGGTGGAAGAATCAGAAAAACTGGATTTGCGATCGGCTGTTGATGAGCATCAAAAGTTACAGGAAAGCATTTTTCCTGACTTTCAAGTAGGGTTGCTACACGGTCGCATGAGTTCAGCCGAAAAAGACGATGCGATAACCAAATTCCGTGATAACCAAACGCAAATTTTGGTTTCTACTACTGTTGTTGAGGTCGGTGTAGACGTACCTAATGCTACAGTGATGCTCATTGAAAATGCAGAGCGATTTGGACTATCGCAACTGCACCAACTGCGGGGGCGCGTTGGTCGGGGTGCGGCTCAATCTTATTGTCTGTTAATGAGCAGTTCTAGGAGTCCTGATGCTCAACAACGGTTGAAGGTGTTGGAACAATCTCAAGATGGTTTTTTCATTTCCGAAATGGATATGCGTTTTCGTGGGCCAGGGCAAGTACTGGGAACTCGTCAATCTGGAGTGCCAGATTTTACCTTAGCCAGTTTGGTTGACGATGAGGAAGTTTTACTTTTAGCGCGGCAAGCAGCGGAGAAAATAGTAGAAATGGATGTTACTTTAGAGCGTTGGTATTTAATGAAAGAAGAATTGAAGTATCGGTATGAGCGGTTGATGGGTGGGGCAATTTTGACTTAACATCTTAGACATCGCACCTCTGCCTCCTCCGTGCTGCCCCTTTGCGTTAAAATGAAACCCAACATCAGTGATGGGTAATGTTGGGTTGAGGAACAAAACCCAGCCTAAGAATTATTTTTTCCCAAAGTCGGGAATCTCGCAAAATTAATTGAGTCGAACAACTGTTTGGTTTTGCAACCTACCAAGCTATCCGACTCGGTTTTATATTAGGAGGTTGTCGCCTTCCTCGCTAGTTCAGGTCTGGACTCCCTGATGTACGCTCGATAAATTCCCACTTATCAACTCTGACTTTGGGGAGTACTCACGCCACAGCGACCGCCACCACCCGAAAACCAACAAATTTTTCACGAGACGCGCGCGCAAAACCAATGCGAATGGCAGAACGGCAAGCCTTGGCAATGCTGAACCAACTACCGCCACGCAGCAGCCTTCTGTTATTATCGCTACCAGTTAACCACGGTCTACCATCTCTTGGTGCGTTTATGTAATTACCATTATACACATCTTCACACCATTCCCATACATTACCATGCATATCGTATAAGTAGCTAGGTACAATTAAATATAAAACGCTCCAGTGTGTATTCACCAGCTTCGCTACGATTTTTCATTCCATCCATTACAGCGATCGCTAAATCGTATTCATTATCAAACATCTGTCCGGCAATTTCATGACTTTTAA
>NZ_JAVRBQ020000097.1:0-25637 GCF_034531215.2 Nostoc sp. ChiSLP03a | reverse complement strand
AGTAATTTTATGCCCATTGCCAGGTGGTTGATTCGGCAATGCTTGAAAATCTCCTGTCTCACGTTGCCGCTTGAGCCATAATCGAATAGTGTTACGACTAATGTTAAATATACGGCTTGCTTCAGTAATTTTTAAGCCATTAAGCAAGATTGCTTGGATCACTTTTTGCCGGAGGTCATAACTATAAGGTTTGGGCATCAGTTTCCCAGAGGTTCTACTGGAGCTTTCATCAAGGTCTACTTCCAGTTTATGGCTTAACCGCCTTGGCGGTTGCTATATTTATACCAATTATCTAAAATCTGGCAACAGATTCAAACCCCGAAACCCAGATCCTAGCTGACTTTCTTAATTACGAATTGGTATTAGTTAAGTATTAAGAAGTACTAAATATGTATTGATACCAGAGTCTAAAAAATATCAAAAATAAGCAGATTTTATCACCCAAGTAAATAATCCAAGTTGCAGCGGTTATACTTTTGGGCTAATTGATAAATATGGGTTAATTGCCTGGATTCGTTCGCGAAATATATAGCTTTCCAGGCTTTTACCTGATTTTAATCTTCAAGCATTTCCAACAATTGCGTCTCGCTTAACTGCGTAATTCCCAAGGAAATTGCTTTGTCTAACTTGGAACCGGCATCTTCTCCTAACACTAAATAATCAGTTTTTTTACTCACTGAATCAGTTACTTTTCCCCCAGTTTTTTGAATCAAAGCCTTCGCTTCATCTCGCTTCAAAGTTGGCAATGTACCTGTAATTACAAAAGTTTTACCTGCAAATTTTTGATTACCATCCCCAACTATTTTTGTTTCCTCAGTAGCAGTTAATTGCAATCCTTCTGCTTGCAAGCGTTCTATCAACCTTTGGTTAGCATCAATCCGAAACCACTGGTACACAGATTGGGCAATTTCAGCACCAATACCATAAATGCCTTCAATATCTGATTGCTTTGCTGCTGCTAACTGCTCTACAGTGAAATATTTCTGAGTTAACAATTGAGCGTTGACACTGCCAACATGACGGATGCCTAAACCATACAATACCCTTGACCAAGGTTGATTTTTTGATTGGGCGATCGCATCCACTAATTTCTCTGCCGACTTTTTCCCCATCCTTTCTAATCCACATAATTTCTCTGCTGTCAACTCATATAAATCGGCAACACAATCCACTAAACCTTTATCAACGAGTTGATACACTAGCTTTTCGCCCATACCTTTAATATCCAAGGCATCACGACTTACCCAATGTTCAATGGAACCTTTGAGAATCGCCGCACAGGAAGCATTGACGCATCGAGTCACCGCCTCACCTGATTCTCGCACCACCAATTGGCCGCAGACTGGACAATGGGTGGGCATAAGGAAGGGTTCGGTGTCAGCGGGACGGAGTTCTTTGATTACCCTCAGCACTTCTGGAATGATTTCCCCAGCTTTGCGGACAATCACAGTATCGCCAATGCGGATATCTAATTGAGCAATGTGATCGCTATTATGTAAAGTGGCGCGAGAAACTGTTGTTCCCGCCAGTTGCACCGGGCGCATCTCGGCTAATGGCGTTAACGCCCCTGTTCTCCCTACATTTACAGCAATATTTTCTACACGGGTAGGTGCTTCTTCGGCTGGGTACTTTAAGGCTACTGCCCATCGGGGAAATTTTTGCGTAAATCCTAGCTGTTCCTGAAGTTTAAAAGAATTCAGCTTTACTACTACCCCATCAGTCATGTAAGGTAAATTCAGCCGTTCCGTATCCCAGTATTCGTAATATTTTGCCACTTCTGTGATCGAAGCACAGAGTTTGTGCTTGGGGTTGACTCGAAAACCCATCTTTTCCAACAACTCCAACGCTTCCCATTGGGTATTAGCAATACTGGTGTCATCCCTACCAGGAATGTGCAAGGTGTAGCCAAAGAAATCTAAGCGCCGTTTAGCCACAATGCGGGGATCTAATTGCCTGAGTGTACCAGCTGCGGCATTGCGGGGATTGGCAAATAATTGCTCGCTGGCTTTTTGCCTTTCTTCGTTGATTTGTTTAAATACTTCCAACGGCAAAAACGCCTCGCCTCGCACTTCCACCCTTTCGAGAATTTCTAACCCTTCAAAATTCAAACGTAAGGGAATAGAGCGAATTGTCCGTACATTTTGAGTGATATCTTCACCCGTTACCCCATCACCCCTAGTTGTCCCTCTAACTAGAATGCCATTTTGGTAAGTTAGAGCCAAAGCAGAACCATCAATTTTTAGTTCGCTGACATATTCTACTGCATCTATTTTCGGTACTTGTCGCCGCCAACGCTGATCCCATACTTGCAACTCATCAATATTGAATGCATTCTCCAGACTATACAAGGGGATATTGTGCCGCACCGAGGTAAACTGTGTTGCCGGTCTCTCACCAACCCGTTGAGTCGGACTATCGGGTGCTGTCAATTCTGGATATTGAGTTTCTAATTGTTGCAATTCTCGATATAGCTGGTCATAGACTGCATCCTCCATGATTGGAGCATCTAGGACGTAATAAGCATAGCTTGCTTGTTGTAATAACTGGCGCAATTCTTCTGTGCGCTTTACTTCCGGCTTAATCTGTGTCATAAAATTATAAAATATCTAAGACAAGGCTAACAAATCATACATTTGTACTATACAAAATTTAGGCTTTTGAGTCATATCCCCCGCTACCTAATACTTACATAGGGCGATCGCATCGCAAACTTCAGTAGTAAGCTTCCCCTGAGTACTAAGTATAATTCCACAGGTAAAAAATTTAGAGCGATCGCGAGTCAATAAATCGCTATAAAAAAGAATGTAGAGACATAGCAATGCTACGGCTCTACAAAGGTAATAACGCATATTTAATTTCACCAGAGTCTATTAGAGAACTGGGTTGAGTAGCAGTGAATAGGCGAAATTATCTTGAAATTATCTTTAGGATGGGGCATCGCCCGATACGGTTCGGATAAGCATTTTTCACAATCGAGTGTGGTCTGGGGAATGGGTTTGGAGGTATTGGGTAAAGGATATATTCAAAACCAATACCTTTTCCCTTTCCCCTTTAACCGAACCGTATTGGGGCATCGCCCCACCCCAAATTGTTATCCAATTACCTCAGCAGTCTTCTTCTTATCCAACTTGAGAATCAACACACCCAAAGGTGGCAAACATAAATCCAGTGAATAAGGATGACTGTGCAAAGACCAATCATCCGTCCATTTACCACCTAAGTTGCCCATATTGCTGCCGCCATACTGACGCGCATCACTATTGAACAACTCTGTATAAAATCCCTTTTGCGGTACACCGATGCGATAGTGAGAATGGGGTTGCGGTGTAAAATTGCAAACAACGACCGCAAAATCATCAGAATCCTTGTCACGACGCATGAAGGCAACTACACTATGGCGGTTATCGCTACAGTCAATCCACTCAAACCCCGGTTCAGCAAAATCCTGGGTGTACAAAACTGGTTCAGAACGGTAGAGATGGTTCAATTCCCGGAAAAACGTTCTTAACTGTTGGTGGGCTTCATGCTGTAATAAATGCCACTCCAAATCAGTCCAATCATTCCACTCACTCCACTGCCCAAACTCCATGCTCATAAACATGGTTTTTTTGCCTGGGTGAGCAAACATATAGGTAAATAAACAACGCACATTAGCTAACTTCTGCCATGTATCTCCTGGCATTTTACCGATGATATTGCTCTTACCATGCACTACCTCATCGTGGGACAGAGCCAGCATGAAGTTTTCGCTGTGGTTGTACCACATACTAAAGGTGATGTTATTTTGGTGGAACTGACGGAACCAAGGATCCATGCTGAAGTAATCCAGCATATCGTGCATCCAGCCCATATCCCACTTCAAGTTAAAACCCAGTCCGCCTGTATAGGTCGGCCAAGATACCATTGGCCAGGAAGTGGATTCTTCCGCAATTGAGAGAACACCGGGGAAATAGCTAAAGATAATGTTATTTACCTGACGTAGAAAATCTGCTGCTTCTAGGTTTTCTCTGCCACCGTACTGATTGGGCAGCCATTCTCCTGGTTCGCGGCAATAGTCGTTATAGAGCATCGAGGCAACAGCATCGACACGAACCCCGTCAATGTGGTACTTGTCAAACCAGAAGAGAGCATTTGCTGCTAAGAAATTACTAACTTCATGGCGACCGTAATTGAATACCAAAGTACCCCATCCTTTATGTTCGCCTTTACGGGGGTCAGCGTGTTCGTACAGGTGGCTACCATCAAAGAAAGCTAAACCATGTCCATCTTTGGGGAAGTGACCGGGAACCCAATCTACAATTACCCCTATATCATTTTCGTGACATTTGTCAATGAAATACATCAAATCTTCGGGTCTGCCAAAACGCGAGGTAGGAGCATAGTAACCAGTTACTTGATAACCCCAAGAACCATCAAAGGGATGCTCCGCAATGGGCAGCATTTCTATGTGGGTGTATCCTAATTCTTTGACATAGGGAATGAGTCGGTCAGCTAGTTCTCGATAGGTAAGGAAGCGTGCGCCCGGCTTTAATCCAGAAACGACGACTACTGGTTCAGTTTCACCATTGGGAAGTTTAGCTGGTTCTGCACTCGAAGCGTGTAACCAAGAGCCTAAATGTACTTCGTAGACTGAAACTGGCTGAGTTAAGGGGTCAGTACGACGCCGCTTTTCCATCCAGTTTTCATCACTCCAACTATAAGCATCTAAATCAGTGACAATGGATGCCGTTTTCGGGCGAAGTTCTTGCTGGTAACCGTAGGGATCGGATTTTTCGTAAATGTGTCCTTCAAAATTTTTGATTTCATATTTGTAAGACTCTCCTACACCAATTTCAGGAATAAACAATTCCCAAATTCCGGTGGGGCCTTTACGCATCTGGTGTTTACGTCCATCCCAGAGGTTGAAGTCCCCCAACAATGAAACGTTGCGAGCGTTAGGCGCCCAAACTGCAAAATAAACGCCTTTAACGCCGCCTATTTCCGTAGGGTGCGCTCCCAGCTTTTCGTATATCCGGTGATGGTTGCCTTCACTAAACAAATGCAGGTCAAAATCTGTCAAGTTGGGAGAACGGAAAGCGTAAGGGTCATAGGTGACACGCTCATGTTCCCCTTCTTTAATCCGTAACTGGTAGTTTGCCAGTTCTGGAGTGTCAATCGTGCATTCAAAAAAGTGGGGATGATGCACTGTTTGCATTGGGTATTCCTTGCGTTGTTCGGGAAGAACCACCCATGCTGCACTTGCATTTGGTAGGTAGGCCCGTACAGCCCAGACAGTTTTGCCGTCTTGCTCTATAGGATGAGAACCTAGTATTTCAAAGGGATCGTTATGCTGATTCCAAACGATGCTGTTAACCTGCTCAGGGGCGATCGTGGTCATGGACATGAAGCTACCTAAGTGAAATAACGTGATTGACTAAATCTACTTTTTTAATATCTATATATATTCTTTACATTTATTTGCAATTTTGTCGCCACCGTTATCCTACATCAGAATGGAGTATTGAGCATGAAGCGTTGGGTATAAGGCATGGGGCATGAGGCAGCAGGTGGTTACTGAGCGTAGCCGTTGGCGCAGCCTCTCCGACAGGAGAAGTGGGGGCACAGGATCGGAGGAACGGGGAAGAATAACTCTTGACAAATGACCAATGACTAATGACTAATGACAAATTCATCAAAAATTTAAAAATGGAAAAAACTGCAATAAGGTTTTACGCAAGCGAAGCAAGAAAATCTGTTCTCGAATTTTGGGGTCTAGTTTTGGTGGCGGGACTTGTTGCAGCTGGGCTTGTAATTGGATATACTCAGCAGCTGTTAGGGATTTTCCATCAATAGGCGATCGCGCTTCTATAATAATCTTTGTCCGTAATATTTCTTCTGGTGTATCCTCTGGTGGCGGTAGTGCTATTGCTGCCGATCTCCAATAGTTACTTAAAATAATCAAAGTAGCACTAATTACTATTAAGCTCAGTAATTTTATAGATTTTCTCGTTTTAACTCTCCTCATCTCCTGAACTACGTTCACAACGCAGGATGAAAATCTGTTTTTCCCATGCCCAATGACGCCACTTGCTCCACTTGGGGAGACCCCAAGACCGCAGTGGCTCCCCAATGCCTAAATTTTCCCAATAAAAATCTGGCAATATCAAGGGAGATTACCAAGTCTTTCCTGATACGGAATAGACTACGGGAATGCTCAAGAGCAATTGCCAGCGATCGCGATAAATTATTTTACCCTCTCACAACTCAGTAGTATAAGTAATTTAAAATGCCAAATGAGAGAAGTCTTTGCCTAACAAAATAGCTTAGATTAACTCAACTTGCTTGGACTGATAACAAGGTTTGAGTGGGCGGGACTTTCAGAAGGACACTTGGTAATACTTAGTGCTGTTAGCGTCAGCGGGGCGTTTAGCCCGTGTTTAGTGCTGAGTTTTGAAGTTGAGTACTCAGTAATTTTGCAGTATAGCAAAATACCTACCCTTTCTGCAAGACGCTGCGCGAACGTGGGCGGTCTTTTAACTCAGCACTCGGAACTCGGAACTCAGCACTCTTTACCAGTGTCCTACCCTACTTAGTTGATATTTGAGCAGACTCTCGGCTCTGATGAACCAGCATAAAAATGAGGTTTTTTCGTGAACCCAATTAATTCGAGCGATACTTCGAGCTATGTAGTGAGGAATGCCATCACTAAGTAGTTATGGGCGCAATTTAAACTAAAGTTTAAGATGCCTTATTTAGGTTTAGCAGGAGTAGTCGCTGCGGGAGTCGCTGCGGGAGTTGCTGCGGGAGTTGCGGCAGGAGTGGTCTTAACAGCAGGTGCATCAGTTGGTTCACCTGTAGCGGCTGGAGTAGCAGTACCAGCACCATCACCACCACCACCTTCACAGGCCCCAAGAATTGCAGCCAGACTTAACATTAAAGCAAAACCAAAGATTTTTGTTTTCATAACTCCTCTTTCACCAATTGTGGCTAGAACAATTTTTCGCCTGTTGAATACGATACCGTATTTATTGCTTTTTTTAAATTCTGCGAGATTACATACTTAAAAAAAACAATCCTTTGGGGTATTGTTTTTGGAATTACTATCCTGATTAGTTTCTCTTAACTCAGAAGCAAAACGAAAAATACCAACTTATTTAGCAAACGGAGCTATGATAGCAAAAAATTTTATTTTTTTCACAGAGTATTGCATCTGGCTACCTGACGTTGCCATACTTTAGGTGCGATACCTAAAAGGTAAGCTGTCCAGTTTCTAATCGCTGATTGCAAACATTACATATCTAGGGGATGCAAAACATTGATACAGCTACCTATCAGAAAAGTTAAAAGGGTATAGTCTGTGATGTGTGCAGGTTGCACAGAAGGTGATTTAAACCTTAGCAAAACAGACAATCAATCTAAAAGTGCAGTATTTTCCATCTAAAAAATTTAAAAATTTATGGTAGTCGCTCGTAAATCTACTGTTTCTACTAGGGGTAATTGGTTCCGGCGAGATTCTATCCTTTCTTTAGGAAGGCGACGTTCTGCGCCTATGGAGTCAGCAGCAGGGAGTGCTTCTACACCAGTATCGTCTTCAAGACAGCAGCGTTCCTCGAAAAATTTAGCGGTTTCTTCCACAAATAAGGCAGTTGTAGCTAAATCGGTGAAAGAGTTGGGTAGACAACAATTACCAAATCTCAACGAACAGTTGAATGCGAGCCAAAAGAATCCGGGGGAAGATTTTCTTGGGCTTCCCACAATGGCTAATTCTGGAGCTGCACCTTTGTGGTTGCTGCGCTTGTATACCTTTCATCGTTATTCGTCAGTTGTGGCGTTCTTGTTAGTAGCATCGACACTTGCTGTTTATGGTTGGACAGTCTATTCTCAAGAGCTTTGGGGTGAGTCATATCGCAGACTGCAAAACCTCCAACGTCATGAACGGCTGCTAACGACCACTAACGCGACGCTGAAAAATAAAATGGCTAATGAAGCAGAACAACCAACAACAGGGCTGGTATCGCCAACTCCTGAAGGGGTGATTTTCTTGCCTCCTGCATCTCAGAGTCCTAAATCAGCATCGCCTAACACAACGCCAAATTCTGAAACCCAACCGCAAACACTCTCGCCACTGGGATACTAATCTCTAAGAGTCATTTGTCATTTGTCATCAGTCATTAGGACTGAGACTTCTGGTTAATCACAAAAGGCAACAGACAAAGCGCAAAGTCTGAGCGGAGGTTTCCTCCGTTGGCGTAGCCCGCCGCAGGCATCAGAACTTTGAAAGAGAGGACAAAGGACGAACCCAATGCAGAAGTCACCAAGCAAAACAAAATTCAGAAAGTTTCGGAATCCAAAATTTACAGGGCGACACAAGGGTGATAAGCGAGGGCTTTTGGGAAAATTAGCCTCTAGTATGCAAGACCAAACATCCAACACTAAGTCCCGACTGTTTATCGTTTGGGGCGTATTAATGGCATCAGGGTTGGGGTTGGCTATTAACTTGTATAATCTCCAAATTGTCAAGGGGCCAAAGTTAACTGAGTATGCACGCAATCAGCAAATGTTGAATGTGCGACCTTTTATGCCCCGTCGCCCAGTGGTAGATCGCAATAGCGATCTGTTGGCTATTGACCGCCCTGTATATACTTTGTATGCTCATCCCAAGCTGTTTGATAAGTCTAATGAAGATATCGCAGAGCGACTTGCCCCAATTTTGGCAAAAGATACTGCTGAATTGGTGAAAACTTTTGAAAGCAAAAGAAGCGGAATTATACTTGCGCCAGCCTTACCAGAAGAAATTATCGATCGCGTCATCTCTTTGCGCTTAAATGGCCTGGAGTGGACTCAAAAATACTCCCGATATTACCCGCCAGACGATTTGGTTGCTGATGTGGTGGGCTACGTGAATATTGACCGCCGCGGTCAAGCTGGTGTGGAATACTCTCAAGAGAAGTTGCTAGAACGTCCTGTACAAACGGTACGGCTCAGTCGGTCAGGGAATGGGACTCTGATGCCGGATCGGGCGCCCGAAGGTTTTTTGCATTTTGACGATTTGCGATTACAACTGACTATCGATAGCCGTCTGCAACGAATTGCTCGGATTGCGCTCAAACAACAGATGGAAAAGTTTGCCGCCAAACGTGGAGCGGTAATTGTCATGGATGCATTGGATGGTTCCTTACTCGCCCTGGTTTCTCAGCCTACTTATAATCCTAATGAATATGCTAAATCTGATATTTCACTATTTAAAAATTGGACAGTAGCGGATCTTTATGAACCGGGATCGACTTTTAAGCCTTTGAACGTGGCGATCGCTCTGGAAAATGGCATCATCAAACCAGATGATATGTTTAATGACTCCGGTTCGATTCGAGTCGCTAATTACACCATCAAAAATGCGATGAATAATGGTAATGGGCGAATCAGCATCGCTCAGATTTTGCAATATTCTAGCAATATTGGCATGGTGCAAATTATCCAACGTTTAAAGCCTTCAATTTACTACAACTGGTTAGAACGCTTAGGACTAGGACAAAAAGTTGATACAGATTTACCTTTTGAAGTCGGCGGAAGGCTCAAAAGTCAAGAAGAATTTATCGCTTCGCCAATTGAAGCAGCTACTACTTCCTTTGGACAAGGCTTTTCTATGACACCCTTACAGCTAGTGCAAATGCACGGTGCTTTAGCTAATGGCGGTAAGTTAGTTACACCCCATGTAGTTCGCGGGTTGATTGATAGCAAAGGGCAGATGCATGATTCACCCACTCACACTATCCCCCGGCAAATTTTCTCAACCGCAACAACTCAAAAAGTTGTGGAAATGATGGAAACTGTTGTTACTCAAGGCAGCGGTAAGCCAGCACAAATTCCGGGATATCGCATTGCTGGTAAAACTGGTACAGCCCAAAAAGCTAGTCCCAATGGCGGATACATCAAAGGGGCGAGAATGACCAGTTTCGTGGCTATTTTACCCGTGGAATCTCCTCGCTATGTAGTGTTTGCACTGGTGGATGAGCCAAAAGGAGAAAGTGCTTATGGTTCTACTGTCGCCGCGCCAATTGTGAAGTCGGTAATCGAAGCACTGATTCCTCTTGAGCAGATTCCGCCGAGTAAGGCAATTGAGCAACAGAAGGGAGTGCCGTAGGGAGTGGCAGGGGGCAGGGAGCAGGGGGCAGGGGGAGGAAAAGTTGTTTTGATTCCAAAAATTGGACAATTTATTTTTTGGAGTTCCCTTATTACGTGGTTGTGAGTATTCACAACTGGAAACTAGAAAATAGAGCATGAAACTCATCTTCATTGCTGGAGTTCATTTCCTGCCACCCCTGTTGATGAGTTTTATTACCGCAACTCTTCCTTATTGTAAAATACCTACACCTGTCAGCCACTCTCCACTCCCCTAACTAATCATGAAATTCGGTGTTGTTGTTTTTCCCGGTTCTAATTGCGATCGCGATGTTGCTTATGTAACCAGAGATTTACTGGGGCAGCCAACTCGCATGGTTTGGCATCAAGAAACAGATATTGCTGATTTGGATGTTGTGATTATTCCTGGTGGCTTTAGTTACGGGGATTATCTGCGCTGTGGTGCGATCGCGCGTTTTTCACCTGTGATGCAGCAGGTTGTGGAACACGCCCAAAAGGGTAAGTTTGTCCTCGGTATTTGCAACGGCTTTCAGGTATTAACTGAAGCTGGACTTTTGCCAGGAGTGTTGACCAGAAATCGAGATTTACATTTTATTTGCGATCGCGTCCCCTTGAAAGTTGAGCGTAATAATCTATGGACGCAAGCTTATACAACTGGTGAAGTTATCACTTTGCCCATTGCCCACGGAGAGGGGCGATTCTACGCTGATGCAGCCACTCTTGCAGAAATTGAAAATAACGGGCAAGTTATATTTCGCTATGAAGGCGAAAATCCCAACGGTTCGCTGAACAACATCGCCGGGATTAGCGATCGCCGAGGCAATGTGTTGGGAATGATGCCACACCCAGAAAGGGCATCAGACGCAATGCTAGGGGGTAGTGACGGCTTGAGGTTGTTTCAAGGCTTACTAGAGAAAGTAGCGGCATTAGCGTAAAGCAAATAAGTTGAGCGTTTTGCGATCGCTGTCTGTATACAAATGTTCATCTATCTTTCAGACAGCGATTTATTTTTTCCGAACGACGCATTAGTAAAGGTTTGGGGTTAGCGATGCCCTGCGGTAAATGCTCGCCTACGCACCTCAAATTGTAGTAAAAAAACATTTGGGTAAAATTATTTACCAATCTAATACCAATTTGAAAAAAGAATGCGACAAATAGACCATTGTAGAGACGCGATTCATCGCGTCTTTACTCAAGAATGTGTTGCAATCATTAATTGAATTGATATAGGTTAAAATTTAGAGGTTGCGTGTTTTAATCTTTTAGTAGACTTACAAAAGTCCGCGTACACAAAAAACTTCCAGCCAATTGTGGAAAGTTTTTGAGAGCAAAGAGAGAAACAAACTTATGGGACTTTTCGATCAAATTCTTGGTGCCGTCGCTAATCCTAATCAACAGGGCAGCTTAGGTGAAATAGGAAGCATTGTTAATACTGTACAGCAGTTGAGCGATCGCACAGGCGCAAATCCTTCTACCATCCAATCAGTTTTGTCAATTGTGGGTGGTCAAGTACGTTCTGCTTTACAAGACAAACAAGCTACAGATGGTAATGAAGCCACACAAAGTTTAGTCAATCAATATGCTGGTACTTCTGCTAACCCCCAAGCCGTCAATTCGTTGTTTTCTCCTCAGATACAACAGCAAGTAGCTGAAGTTGCTGCCCAGCGCACTGGGTTGGATGCTGGTATCGTTCAACAATTGCTACCTTTGGCAGTACCTTTGGTGCTAAAGTTTTTGCAATCAGGTGCCAATGCTCAAAATCCCCAAGCTGGCGGCAATCCTGTCCTAAATTCCTTTTTGGATGCTGATGGTGATGGTGATGTCGATATCGCTGATGCCATCCAAATGGCTAGTCGATATATGAGACAGTAACAGTTTTCTCCCAACTCCCTACTCCTTTGGGATAAACCAGACATCGGTAGTTATACCTTGCTAGATTTTTAGCTAAGACATAGGCTGAGAAAACGATCAATTTGTAAATATAAATCAAACAGTCTATGTCTAAATTATTTGACTGTATTACTGAAGAACTGCAAAACTTTATTGCTGCCCAACACCTTTTCTTTGTCGGCTCTGCACCTTTGAGTCCTACGGGTCATGTTAACCTGTCTCCTAAAGGTCAAGACTGCTTTCGTATCTTGTCTCCCAAGCGAGTAGGTTATGTAGACCTTACAGGTAGTGGTAACGAAACATCAGCCCATTTGCAAGAAAATGGGCGGATAACCTTCATGTTTTGTGCCTTTCAAGAACCCGCGTGTATCTTGCGTCTTTACGGTCAAGGAACCACCATTTTACCGAATTCTCCAGAGTGGGACTCGTTGTATTCTCTATTTTTGCCGATACCAGGAACTCGTCAAATTATCGTCGCTGACATTGAAACAGTCCAGACTTCCTGTGGTTTTGGCGTACCACTCTATGAATATCAAGGTCAGCGACAGACTCTAGTAAACTGGGCTACTAAAAAAGGCGAAGAAGGAGTTAAAGAATATCAACAGAAGAAAAATCTTGTCAGCCTTGACGGTTTAGCAACACCACTGAGTAAATTACTCTAACTTTGCCTGATGGATTATTCTATTAATCCATATATTAGCGATCAAAGTAAAGGAGTCAGCAATCGAGAAACTCTCACAGCTAACTTGAACCAAAAAGGTTTTTTATCGTACTCATTAAGATCGACAGCAACACAGACAGCTAAATCATCCTCTAACATCTTTTTCACACTTTGGACAAACCGAGGCTCGGTAACAAAACCCATAACTTCAAAGTTGAGGGAAAAAGAGCGATTATCTAAGTTAACGGTTCCTACCCCTGCTAAATTCTCATCAATCACTATAATTTTCTGGTGCATAAACCCATTTTTGTAACGATACAACTTGATACCGATTTTTTCCATTTCGGTGTAGTAAGAGAAGGAACATAAATAAACAAATAAATGATCGGGTCGATTTGGTAAGAGAATTCGCACATCCACACCTCGCATTGCTGCCAGTTTTAAAGCTGACAATGTTGCCTCATCCGGCACAAAATATGGACTAGCAATCCACAGGTGAGTTTGAGCTTGATTAATTAGTTCGACGAAAAAAAGCTTACAAGCTGGCAGACGATCTGCGGGGCCTGTAGGAAGTATCAATACAGTTTGATTATCCCGATTAATTTTTACCTGCCAGTTAACTTCGATAAGTTTTCGAGCTGCCCAATACCAATCTCGCACAAAAGAGCTTTGTAGGCTTTGTACACTTGGGCCTTCAAGCATAATATGAGTATCGCGCCAGGGACTCAAGCGAGGATTTTTTCCTAAATATTCATCACCAATATTTAGTCCACCGACAAATGCGATTTCCCCATCCACCACCAAAATTTTGCGATGATTACGAAAATTCAATTGGAAGCGATTACCCTGACCTTTAGTGGTGTTAAATGCACTCACTGCAATTCCATGCTGTTGTAGAGATTGGATATAAGGGCGAGATAATTTCTTGGAACCAATTTCATCGTAGAGAAAATAGATGCTTATTCCTTGCTTGGCTTTAGCAATCAACGCTTCTCTAAACTCATTACCTGATTCGTCATCGTTAACAGTATAGAATTGAAACAAAATATAATTTGTCGCCGATGCAATCTTTTTCAGCATCGCTTCATAGGTTTGCTGACCATTAATCAGTAATTCGGCAGCATTCCCTGATGTGAAAGAAATGTCTGTAAAAGCCTCCGCTAATGGTTGCAACGGGGCTAGATTATCTGGTGGCGCAACCTGAAATTTAATCAGTTCGTTATAAGTAGAATGAAAAAGCTTATAGTGTTGTGCATAGACTGAGCGCAGTGTTTCAGCATATCCATGAAATTTAGTTCTTCCTAAAATCCAATACAACGGAATCGTTAGCCAGGGAAAGGTAATTAGAGAAATGCTCCAGGCAATTGCCCCTTGAGAAGAACGCACATTCATCACTGCATGGGCTGCATGTATAATTCCCACACAATGAACAATAATTGTAGCTGTGCTAAAAATAGCTAGAACACCAGCATCTACAAGCATCTTAATTTTTTTGAGTATTGGTATAAGTAAATTCTGCCAGCAATGGCTTATGATCTGATGAACAAATTTGGTCTAGCACTTTAGCACTGGCTTTCTTCACACTGATATCTCGATAAAAGATATGGTCTAAAGGAGGTGATAACAAAAAGCGTTTAATTTTCTCCTTCTCATCAGGTGCGAAAATTACAGGTGTTAATCCTAATTGAGTGGTTACTTGATTGAGAATAACTGCTCTTTTTCGACTCCAAGTATTGAAATCTCCTGAAAATATTAGTGGCCCTCGATGTATAGATAAGGCTTGCTCTAATTCATTTAGTTGGATTTTAAATTTATTTAAATCTACAAAATTTATTAGATGAGTATTGATTGTCATAAGAGTTGTATTTTGCTCAGATAGCAGATACTCAGTAATTAAAGAAATTTTAGGAGTTTTAACAATCGGTTCATAATGTTTAGTAGCTATAACTTTTTTGGTAATTGGGCTGATTGTCGAGGCTGTAAATATTCCTGAATAAGTTTGGTGATGAATATCTACGAAGTTAGGAGCAAAACTCCAATTCATTTTCAACCATTTTCCCCATTCATTTGCCTCTAACTTTAGAGAAAACTCTTGTAAAAATATGAAGTTTGGCTGATAAGTTGCAATTATTGTTGTAAAATCTTCTAACCAAGTCTTATTATAGTTTTGTTTAGCAATATTCCAACTGAGAATTTTAATTGATTGACTATTAATTTCTGTTTGAATTGAATTATTTTTATCAATTGTGAGTTCTTGTAAACGGAAAAATCTATAACCAGGAATAAATTTTGTAAAGAGAGTGTTTACGTGTTCTTGAATATTAGGCATTACTAATATTAAAATGGATTTCTTCTAGCTTAACGTGAGTTCGATGAACCTCTCCCTCCCAACCTCCCTCTCCCACGGGGAAAGGGAGGAGCAACGAAAAATGAGGGTTTTGGCTCCCCTCTCCAACACGGCTACGGTGTATACACAAGTCTTAAAAACCTAGCCTTAATAAGACTTTCCTCGTTCCCAGTCTGAGACTGGGAATGCATTCATTGAGTCTCTGACTCAATATCTGGCTGGAGGCAGAGCCTCTAATAAGCCATTCCCAGTCGGAGACTGGGAACGAGAAGCGAGAGAACAAAAAATAACCTGATTATCTTTGAAAACATCCTTTCTTAATTTTACTAAAAGTAAAAGGTCGCCCTAAATACTCTCCTAACCTAGTTTTGCAAGCAGGTAGTCCTAATTTGGCGCGAAATTCCTCATTATATACTGCTTCTTCCCAATTTTGTGCCAATTTAATCTGCTCGGTTGTCAGATTTTTAGTATGACGAAAGTCTGTTCTATCTACGCTACTTTGAGTAAAATCAACATCACGGAGGTTTGCACCTCTTAAATCATTTCCATCCAATTTTGCGACATTTAATCTAGCACCACTCATATCTACATTTCTTAAGTCTACATCGACGATTAATTCGCTGTGGCTTAAATCAGCATTTTTTAAGTTTGCCGAGTGAAGGTTAGCATTGCCGAAGCTGGCGTAAGATAAATTAGCATGATTTAGATTTGCTTGTAATAAATCTACTTTGCTAAAATACGTACCTTTGAAGTTAGCACCACTTAAATTCGCAGCACGGAGATTACTATGAGAAATAAATAAGCCAGAGAGATTAGTATCAGAAAAATTAGCTGATTGGAAGTTAACTTTTTCTAACGAAACTTTATAGTCTGCATTACAACTAAAATCAATATCACCCATTTCTGAAAATCCAGATTCTCCACGATCATCTTCAGATTTATTAGTCCATCGCATCTCTGCTTGGCGTAGATCAGATCCTTGTAAATTTGCACCATCTAATTTAGCATCTGTCAGTTCAGCTTCTCTTAAATCTGCTCCAGCTAAATCAGCATTTGTTAAATCTGCACCACCTAAGTCACACTTGGGACATTTTTTAGTTGTTAGCAACTGCTTTATGTGATTGGGATTTGAAGTTCTTTTAGCCTCACAATCTGTACAACCAGAAAGGAAAATGAGTAATAGGGATCATGCAATTAATATTTTTAGGTTCAGAAGTGCCAAAACTAACTCAATCTTATTTGTAAGCGTGAGTATTGTAATACCCACGCTACTATAACATCTGACCGTCTAAGCGGCATAATTTTACTTTATTAATGATCTTTGCACCTATTTTTTCATAAAAATTGATTCCACACTCGTTAGACACAGCTACAGTCCAATCGATTCTGCCACAACCTTTTTCTTTGGCAATCTGGCGCAAGCGTAACATGAGTGCCTGGCCAACTCGGTGGCTTCGATATTCAGCTTTGACATATAAATCATCAAGCCAAATTCCAGGTTTTGCTAAAAAAGTTGAATAGATAAAGTGATAGGTTGCCAACCCAATAGTATCGCCATCAACCTCAGCCAAAAGAACAAAAGCAAGAGGCGTTTCTCCAAATAAATCAATTTCTAGCTTTTGAAGAGTTGCTTCTACAGATTCAGGACAACCATCAAATTCAGCTTTCAAATGAATCAATTCCATAATGGCAGGAATATCCCTTTGATTTGCATCTCTAATTAGAATATTTATGCCCTTTATGTTCTCCCTATTTGCTATTTTACTAAAACTCATATTGGGGAATAGTTTCTGTCTCATTCTTTGCTGCATTTATCCACTCTTGCATTGCTGGAAGTGCTAAAACTGACTCCATATAATTTCTAGAAACAGTATCTAACTGCACATCATAGGCGACAAACCGCAGGACAACTGGAGCAAAAAACGCATCGGCTATTGTGAAATTCCCAAATAACAAATTGCCAGTAGTCCCAAACTTTTGACGTGATTCTTGCCAAATATTAGTAATGCGGTCAATGTCTTGTTGTACGCCGGGTTCTAAACCTTTACCAGGATATTTAGTACGGCAGTTCATCGGCATATTCTGACGCAAGTTTTGAAATCCTGAGTGCATTTCTGCACTGATAGAACGAGCTAATGCTCTTGCAGCTTTATTCTCTGGCCACCAGTGCAGATTCGGAAATGTTTCAGCTAGATATTCACAAATAGCGAGAGAATCCCACACTGTTTGTTTATCGTGCAATAACACAGGTACTTTTCCTGATGACGAATATTGCCGAATTTTCAATGAACAATCTGGGTGGTTATAAAGAGGAATCCGAATCTCATTGAATTCTAAACCAAATTGCTTCATCGCTAACCAAGGACGAAGCGACCAAGATGAATAATTTTTGTTGCCAATTACTAAAGTAAGTTGTGTCATGTTTTTAATACCGATAAAGTTGTTCAATCCACATAGACACATCAGTTTCCGAACCTGAAGAGAAAGATTTTCCGGTTACAGGGTCGTAAGCTTGCCAATAGATATTACCGTGGCGATCGACCTTTTGCCAAACTTGTAATTCATTCGGCTCTGCTAGGAGTTTTTTGACAAAATTCTCCCAAATCATATACAGAGATTTCCAGAAGTTGGAGTGGATTTTTTTCTGGAATGACGGACTACAATTGATTTTTATATCTTCTTTTTGTAAACACTTAATGTTATTGTTCATAAAATTATTCCTGAAAGTTGCTCAGTAAATAAAACAGTAACAACATCTTAGTTAAAAATCAAATCATGGCTTGCATAGGTTCTATAAATGGGATTTATAGATATAAAAAATCACTAATACAACCTTTTTGCCACAATAAAGTCAGGATGTGTATACCCTTGTTCTCATCAATTGCCTATGAAACTCTCCCAACTCCGAGCCATAGTTGCAGTAGCAGATCGTGGTAACTTTAGTGAAGCAGCCTTAGAATTGCAGCTTTCACAACCTGCAATTAGTCATGCGATCGCCACCCTAGAAGAAGAATTAGGTGTGCCATTATTTGCCAGAGGTCGTCATGGTGCTGTGCTGACACCTGCTGGAGAGCGCATTTTGTATCATGCGCGTCAAGCAATGCAGCATCTAGAGATGATGCAACACGAAGCAAACCTGCATAAAGGTTTACACGGCGGTCATGTGCGAATCGCGGCTTTTCGGAGCGTCGCTACTCATCTATTACCAAAAGCGATCGCTCAATTTCACAACCAATTCCCAGAAATTGCTGTCACAATCATAGAGTGTGCTGCTTTCACGGATGTAGAGCAGTGTTTGCATGATGGACGTGCCGATATTGGTATTACCTGTCTGCCAACTGGGGAAGAATTTGAAACTTGGGAAATTTTTCGGGATGAGTATGTAGCTTTACTACCACCAGATAGCAAAATTAGCAGTCCGCAAATTACTTGGGAAGACATAGCAGCCTATCCGCCGGTTTTGCTTCCTTGTACACCTTGTGGACGCATTCTTCACAACCACCTGAAAACTTTGGCAATTCCAATTCATACTGCTACCGACATTCAAGAAGATTCCACAGTCGTTAGTATGGTGAATCAAGGACTGAGAGCAGCTATTATGCCTCGTTTAGCAGCTGTACCCATTCCGCCAAAGGTGCAAGTATACAGTTTACCTGCACCACTTGAAAGAGTCATTGCAACTGCAACTTTATCTAATGCTCTACAAGTACCTGCGGTATTCACCTTTTTAGAAATGTTGAGTAAATTTGATTTTTATAGTTTAGCTAAATTCACTTATTGAGCGCATACGAATTACGAATTAGTAATTAGTTAAACCGATGCCTCCTTTCGCGAATTCTTCAACGGTTTTGTGTGAGAATTCATGAGTTGCGATCGCCTGCAACATTGCCAGTGGTAAAGTTAAATGATGTGCCCCGGCTTGCAATGATGCGGCTGCTTCTTCAGGAGATTTGATACTAGCTGCTAAGATTTCTGTATCACTACCTTTGAGTACGCTAGCCATATCCCTCACCAAAGCAATACCGTCACCTAACAATCGGGTAGCTCGATTTACATAAGCTATGGCAATTTTAGCTCCTGCTTCCCGTGCGACTGCTGCCTGTGCTGCATTATAAATCGCTGTCACCGAACAGGTAATTTCTGGTGATAGACTCGCCACCACTTCAAACCCTAACGGTGTTGCGGGAATCTTCAAAATTGTTTGCGAACCAATAATCTCGAAAGCTTTTCTACCTTCAGCTAGCATCCCAGCTTTATCAGATGCCATAAGTTGATAGTATAACGGCCCATTTGTCAAGGCAACCAACTTTTTGAGCGTGGTTTCTGGTGGAGTATCGCTTTGAGATAACAGCGTGGGATTTGTGGTGATACCTTTTACCCATCCCCAAAGCTTAACAACTTCAGCTTCCGATGCGATCGCTGAGTCTAGATATAGTGCCATACTTAATTCCTCCTGCATTTCTCCTGCTATACACCCTACATCGTTCAGAAGCTTTGCACTGATATTTCTGCCTACCCCAATTAGATAAGCATTTTACCTATTTATCTATACTTTTTTAAATACCTATCCTTGATAGCCACTATTCATTCCCCTTTCCTTAAGAAATGTATCAAATGTAAACCTATCCGGTAGCGAAGTTTGTGCGCCTGATTTTGTCGCTGTCAAAGCACCTGCTGCTGCACCCCAAACAACTGCTTGATGTAAGGAAAGTCCTTCAAAAAGTGCTGCCGCTAAACCACCATTAAAAGCATCGCCTGCGGCTACTGTGTCAACTGCATGAACTGAAAACGCAGGTACAAAAAACTTTTCTTCAGCAGTAGCACAAAAAACACCCTTAGCACCTAGTTTGACGATCGCACATTTCACACCCCGTTGCAATAAAACCGCAGCTGCTTTAGCGGCTTGTTCTTCTCCATTCACAGGAAAACCAACTAACTGCGCTGCTTCAACTTCATTCGGTGTAATAATGTCTACCAATGGATACAATTCATCTGGTAAATTAGATTGTGCGGGTGCGGGGTCAAAAATCACTTTTATATTTGCACCTTTTGCTGCTTTTGCAGCAGCAACCACGGCATGAATAGGAATTTCTAATTGTAAAAGTAGTGCTGTAGCTGCTGGTAATAAGTAGGATAATCGTTCTACATCTTCTTGATTGACGCGCCCATTTGCACCAGGAATAACGACGATTTGATTTTCACTAGTCTGACTCACGGTGATAATAGCGACTCCAGAACTAACAGTTTCATCCACAAAAATGTTATCAGTCTGCACACCAGATGTTTGCAAATTGTTAACAAGTTCCTTACCGAAATCATCTGCACCTACACGCCCCACAATCTGGGTAGGAATGCCCAATTTTGCTAATGCTACGGCTTGATTGGCTCCTTTCCCTCCCGAAACTTTAAAAAAGTCTTCTCCTAGTAACGTTTCTCCTGCAACTGGCAACCGGGGTGTTGTTGCTACCAAGTCTATATTTATACTGCCGAAGACGATAATACTCATAATGCTGATTTTTATTGATAATTTTACAGGATGCGATGTCTACGACAGGCTACGCCTACGCAAATATGTAAGTAAATTAGGGTTATGTGAAACGCCCGAAATGACCAATTCTCATAATTTACATCATGGTTAGTTGTACAGTGCTTAAGTGATAAACTCCTTTAACCCTTTTGGTGGTGTTGCTGATTATATGTATGAATTTTTTGTAGAAAGGCAAAATCATTGTGGTAAAAGCGTAAACTCTACGGACACAATACTTTTCGGATAAACCCAACAATCTCTTTTTTGGTTTAAGAGAAAGGTAAATTTAAACCTTTTCCCTTTCCCCTTTAACCGAAAAGTATTGCTACGGACACTTGCTTCTCTTTTCTGACACACCGTGAAATTTTTCACGAATAACCGGGAACCATATAACCATCGTTCTAATGGTTGTCTTGTTAGGAGTAGGTTATGACATTCAAAATTCTCAGTTTAGATGGTGGTGGAATTCGTGGTGTAGTTTCGGTACAAATGCTCAAAGAGGTTGAAAGTCGAATCCAAGCAACTTACGGCTTAGAATTACACCAATACTTTGACATGATTACTGGTACTTCTACTGGTTCAATTATTGCTGCGGGACTGGCGAAAGGCTTAAACACAACTCAACTGCTGGAACTATATGAAACAAAAGCCGAGCAAATCTTCCCGCAGCCAAGGAATTTTGAAAAACCCTGGCGATTTGTCAGAAATATATTTTCACCTAAATATTCTCATGATGGATTAGAAAAAGCCCTGGAAGATGAATCTGCTTTGGGTGAAACTAAAATTGGCGAGATTACCAACACTATATTGTTGATTCTCGCCTATGATATGCGTTATCGCAACACAACTTTTTTCACCAATTTGCATCCTGATTTAGGTGCTCGCTGGTACGATGGAATTCCACTAAAAGATATATGTATTAGTTCGGCATCAGCGCCAACTTTTTTCCCTCCACGCGAGTTAAAAGCATCTAACGAAGAGAAATTTGGTAAATGGTCATTCCCTCACATTGATGGTGGAGTTTGTGCTAATAATCCATCCTTGGCGGCAATGAGTCAAGCTTTAAAAGTGAGCCGTTCTCCTAAATTATCACTAGAAGATAAGAAAAAATATAATTTAGAAAATCTTAAACTAGAGGATATTTCTGTACTTTCTATCGGTACGGGTAGAAGCGCCAACCCATTTGAATATGAAGAAATAAAAAAATGGCACACATTAAACTGGGTAGCACGGCTTGTGGACGTGTTCATGGAACCAACAGGTGAAATAAATAGTACGATTTGTCAAAACATCCTTGGAGGTTTTGAGTCAGGGCACTACCTTCGATTGGATTTTGATTTGAATGAGAGATACAAACCCTTAGCAAATGAAGATTATAAAATGACTCGTACTCTCATAGAAAAAAAATATCTAAGGAAAAATCAGTATTTAGTTCAAGCTGTAAATACAAACCTCAAAGAATACAATGATGATTGCATAGTTAAGAATATCCGTGTAAATGAAGAGATGGATGATTCCAGCAATAAAAATATTAAAACTTTGATCGCTGCGGCTCAAGCTTTCATTGATATTGGTTTAATTTATGATTCTAGAGTATATGGTAAAGGGCCGAAAGTAAAAGATGCAATCGAACAATTTATAAAAGTTAATCCTATTACCCAGGCAACTACGAATCAGACTGAGGCTTTATCAGTCTGATACAATGCTGAATTATTTGTAACAAACTAGATATCTGACTTCTAAAACAAGTCAGATATCTGTGGCTTACAATTCTCGCAAATCAAATCGGATTGTTATACAAACAGAATTTGTTATCGGGCGATCGCAGCAACAGTTGGCTCACTGTTATATGACTCCTATTTGATTTTTGAAATATACTTAGGTTGCCCGCTAAAAACTGGTGTCAGCCTTTGCAAAACTTGCTTCAACACCATTACCGTCCAATCTATATCAGCTTCAGTCGTATCACGCCCCAATGTGATGCGAATTCCGCCCAAAGCGGCTTTTTCGGAATAGCCCATCGCTAAAAGTATCGGACTAGGACTAAGTTTACCACTGTGACAGGCAGCACCAGCACTGATACCGATGCCAGCAAGGTTTAGCTGTCGCACCAAGGTTTTACCGCTGAGTTTTTCGCCGTCAGCGTATTCTAAGCACATACTGACATGGTGAGGTAAACGATCGCAAACATCCCCTGTAGGAATTAAACCAGAAATTTCAGCTAATTGGGCAAAAGCGCGATCGCGTAACTCAATCAACCGTGGTGTTTCTGTAGCCAATTCTTCGGCTGCTAATTCTGCTGCTACACCAAATCCGGCAATTATCGGTACTGCTTGCGTACCAGAACGCAGTCCCATTTCTTGTCCACCACCACCCAATAAGGGCATCAATTCCACACCAGGACGCACATACAACGCCCCTACACCTTGCGGCCCATAGATTTTATGACTGGAAAGGCTAAGTAAGTCTACAGGTAGTTGTTGCACATCTATGGGTAAGCGTCCCGCAACTTGCACCGCATCTGTAT
Source organism: Nostoc sp. ChiSLP03a (assembly GCF_034531215.2). Taxonomy (NCBI): domain Bacteria; kingdom Bacillati; phylum Cyanobacteriota; class Cyanophyceae; order Nostocales; family Nostocaceae; genus Nostoc; species Nostoc sp. ChiSLP03a. Next base: position 2,566 of record NZ_JAVRBQ020000097.1, on the reverse strand, counting down.
GGAACAAAGCACCATGCAATCGCACAATTTTACCCAGTTCAGCGATCGCTTGCACAGTCCCAACTTCACTTTGACCGTAAATTATAGAAACTAAGGCTGTGTTATGTCGCAACGCCGCCTTTAAATCCAAGGGATTGACTCTGCCTCTAATATCTACAGATAAGCGCGTAACTTCCCAACCCGACATTTCTAGCAACCGCACTGTTTCAGAAATTGCGGAATGCTCAATGCTGGAGATAATAATATGTTGAGGAACAGCATACAACCGAGCCACACCCATAATTGCGAGATTATTTGCCTCAGTCCCACCAGAGGTAAAAACGATCGATTCAGGGGTAGCGGCGTTAATTAAACCAGCAACTTGGACTCTGGCTTGTTCTACAACCATTGCCGCCCGTTGTCCCCACTCATGTAAGCTGGAAGGATTGCCCCACTGTTGAGTGAGGACTGTTTGCATAACTGCGATCGCTTCTTTTCGAGTCGGAGTAGTGGCGCTGTAATCTAGATAAATTTGCATAAAACCGATAATAGTGAGAACACACGTTAGTGATAGACTGCGGATTTGTCAGTATATACAGTTTTAGTGGACAAATCCTGAAAAAAATATTTGTAATTTTACATCTAATAGTAGATTTTTCCCTTTACTTGGAAACTTATTTCTCTACTTAATTCAGAATACAAAATTTTGGGAATGATAAATATATCCATTTCCAATCTACTTTTAACAGATTACAGTGCAACTTATCTCTAGACAAAGATATTTTTTATCTATCTTTTTACTGATATTCTCTCTGGCGGGTTGTCAACGAGTCCAGTCTTATAATCAGCGTCCAGCACCCTTACCACAAGACCCGTTAATTCAAGTTTACTTTAATCATTCTGAGTCTTCAGAATACCAAGAAGCTTACCGTCAGCAAACTCGTCTGGGGGATGATTTAGAAAAACAGATTGTCGATGCTATTGTGCAAGCTAAATTTACAGTAGATGTAGCGGTGCAAGAACTACGTTTACCCAAAGTTGCCCAAGCATTGGTTGATAGACAAAAAGCTGGGGTAAAAGTCAGAATCATTTTAGAAAATACCTATAGCCGACCTTGGAGTAGCTTAACATCTGCTGAAGTAGGTAAGTTAGATAAAAGAGAACAAGAACGTTACAACGAATTTCGCAAATTTATCGATCTTAACCAAGATAATCAACTCAGTCCAGCCGAAATCAATCAAAGAGATGCTTTGATAATTTTGCAGAATGCCCAAATTCCCTGGATAGACGATCGAGCAGATGGTTCAGCGGGTAGCAGCTTGATGCATCATAAATTTGTGATTGTAGACAATCGCCTCGTAATTATCACTTCCGCCAACTTTACATTAAGTGATACTTCTGGTGATTTTACAAATCTTAACAGTTTAGGCAATGCCAATAATTTGTTGCAGATTGACAGCCCAGAATTAGCATCTTTATTTACAGAAGAGTTTAATATTATGTGGGGTGATGGCCCAGGAGGTCAACCAGATAGTCGATTTGGTTTGAAAAAACCGATGCGTTTACCTAAAGAAATAACTTTAGGTAACACCAAAATTACTGTGCAATTTTCGCCGACTTCTCCAACTCAACTTTGGAGTAACAGTAGTAATGGTTTAATTGGTAAAACTTTAGATTCAGCAACCAAGTCTATTGACATGGCGTTATTCGTCTTTTCCGAACAGCCTCTTGCCAATATTTTAGAAAAACGCCATCAAGAAAATGTGCAAATTCGCGCTTTAATTGAACCACAATTTGCCTACCGTCCTTACAGCGAAGCCTTAGATATGATGGGGGTTGCTCTGAGTAACAAATGTAAATATGAAGTTAATAATCATCCTTGGTCAAATCCAATTACTACCGTAGGTGTACCTGTATTACCCATAGGTGATTTATTGCATCACAAATTTGCTGTTATTGATAGTCAAACAGTAATTACAGGTTCTCATAATTGGTCAGATGCGGCCAATAATGGTAACGATGAGACGCTTGTAGCGATTGAAAATCCGGTAGTTGCTGCCCATTATGTGCGAGAATTTGCTCGTCTTTATGCCAAAGTAAAACCAGGCTTACCACCAGCAATTCAACAAAAAATTAAATTAGAACAAACACGATGTCCTCAAATAAAAACTTCTTTATAAACTAAGTTACAAGCGATTCAAAAAGTTAATATCAACACTGCAAGTTTAGAAGAATTAGCAACTCTCCCTGACGTGGGTAAGAAGTTAGCACAGTGAATAATTCTGAGTCGTCAACAGCAAAAATTTACATCTTTACAAGACTTACAAAGAGTTACAGGAGTGAGTGCTAAAACTGTAGAAAAATGGCATAATCGCGCAACTTGGTAGGGATGCACAGATGTGCTACCCTACGATGGTCTGTATTCTAACTAGTTAAAAACATCTACAATTAACCCAAGTTGCGGGTTATCAAGCTGTGGGTACTTTGCACTTGAATAGTCGTGCGCTCGTTCAGGACGAAGTGGCGGTTGCACGTCGCGCAACCGCCACCTCAATTAACTCAAAAATACAGATACTGAATTAGATTA
>NZ_JAVRBQ020000096.1:0-83501 GCF_034531215.2 Nostoc sp. ChiSLP03a | reverse complement strand
GATGAACTAGAAGCTTTGTTACTACTTCGTTGTCAAGAACTAATGAAACAACATGATTTAATCTCTGGTTTAACTTGCTACTACTGGTGGCCAAAAACAAGGGCAGCTTAATTATAAGTGTTCATCCGAACTTGATATAACCTATGTGGCTACGGCTATAGCTTCATTAACGAGGATCAAACACTCGTTAACGGAGTTCCGAGGTGGATTAACGAGGATCAAAGACTCGTTAACGGAGTTCCGAGGTGGATTAACGAGGATCAAAGACTCGTTAACGGAGTTCTGAGGTGGATTAACGAGGATCAAACACTCGTTAACGGAGTTCTGAGGTGGATTAACGAGGATCAAACACTCGTTAACGGAGTTCCGAGGTGGATTAACGAGGATCAAACACTCGTTAATGAGTACTATTTATACTTACTGACCCCATGCTCAATGCCCAATGCCCCATGCCCCATGCCCAATTTCCCATGCCCAATACCCACTCCCCTTAGCATGAAACCAGAATTTTGAGCAATACTGGTACAAGAAGGAATATTTACAGAAAATCCCAAAATGACAATTCAACCTAGTGATAAGCCTTTACTAGAGTGGGCAGGCGATAGTTTGGCAATTGGATTATTTGAAGATGCAGTAGAGTTAACCGGAGAACTAGCTACTTTAGATCAAAAGTTTTCTGGGGTATTAAAAGAACTGATTACTGAAGAAGAATTTAAAGGTAAAGCCAACAGTACAATCTTCACCCGTGTAAATGCTGGTAGCCCAGTGCGGAAATTGATTTTAGTAGGTTTAGGCAAACCAGAAGCGTTAAAACTAGATACTCTGCGCCGTGCTGCTGCGGCTGTAGCTAGAGTAGGAAAAAAGCAAAAAAGCAAAATTCTCGGATTTAGTTTTCCATTGTGGAATAACGATTCAGCAGCGAGTGCCCAAGCGATCGCAGAAGGTGTGGAATTAGCACTTTATCAAGATATTCGTTTTAAATCAGAACCAGAAGATAAAGGTTCACAAATAGAAAGTGTAGATTTACTGGGTTTCGGTGGACAAGAAGCCGCCATTACCCGCGCTAATCAAATTGTTTCTGGGGTAAATTTGGCACGGCAATTAGTGGCAGCACCAGCCAACGCAGTCACACCAATTACTTTAGCCGAAACTGCTCAAGCGATCGCCAAAGAATACGGTTTACAACTAGAAATTCTAGAACGAGAAGACTGTGAAAAGTTAGGTATGGGCGCATTTTTAGGAGTAGCCCAAGCTTCCGATTTGCCACCGAAATTCATTCACCTAACTTACAAGCCAGAAGGTACACCCAAAAAGAAATTAGCAATTATTGGTAAAGGTGTAACCTTCGATTCTGGCGGACTCAACATTAAAGGTGCTGGTAGCGGCATCGAAACCATGAAGATGGATATGGGGGGTGCAGCTGCTACCTTCGGCGCAGCAAAAGCAATTGCTCAAATTAAGCCGGATTCGGAAGTTCACTTCATCTCCGCTGTAACCGAAAACATGATTAGCGGTCATGCCATGCACCCTGGAGACATTCTCACAGCATCAAACGGCAAAACAATTGAAGTGAACAACACCGACGCTGAAGGACGTTTGACCTTAGCAGATGCCTTGGTGTATGCCGAAAAATTGGGATTAGATGCGATCGTTGATTTAGCCACCCTGACTGGTGCCAACGTCATTGCCTTGGGTGACGATATTGCTGGTTTGTACACTCCCGATGATGGTGTTGCTTCCCAGATCGAAAAAGCTGCCCAAACTTCAGGAGAAAAGATTTGGCGGATGCCAATGGAAGAAAAATATTTTGAAGGGTTAAAGTCTGGTATTGCGGACATGAAAAATACAGGGCCGCGTCCAGGTGGTGCAATCACCGCTGCCCTTTTCCTGAAGCAATTCGTCAAACAAACCCCTTGGGCGCACATAGATATTGCAGGCCCAGTGTGGACAGATAAAGAAAATGGCTACAACAGCGCAGGGGCAACTGGCTACGGCGTTCGGACGCTAGTTGATTGGGTATTAGGGATTGGGGAGTAGGGACTGGGGACTGGGGACTGGGGACTGGGGGACAAGGGGGACAAGGGGGACAAGGGGGAATTATTGAACAAGCCTCTCCCTTGTCTCTCCCATCTTCCTTGTCTACCTTGTCTCTTCTCCATGCCCAATCCCCAATCCCCAAATTCGTGCTATCTTGAGCTTGCCAGTAAAAATTGTTGCAATAGTAACAGAATTAATTTGGCAGTCAGAAAATTAAGCTTTTTCGGGCATTGCCATCTGGTAAAATTTGTAAGGTTTCTAGAAGCTGTGAGCAATGGGATCGACTCGCGTACGGATCGCAATTGACGCAATGGGAGGGGATCATGCACCCGGTGAAATCGTTGCTGGCGCATTGCGAGCAAGAGAAGAATTGGGTGTAGATATATTTTTGGTTGGCGATCGCCAACAAATAGAAGCTGCCTTGCCATCAAAAACAAGTTTAGGGCAGGTAGAGATTGTGAATGCTGAAGAAGCGATCGCAATGGATGAGGAGCCTTTAAATGCAGTTAGACGCAAACGCAAGGCTTCTATCAATGTGGCGATGGATTTAGTCAAGCAACAAAAGGCAGATGCGGTATTTTCGGCTGGTCACTCTGGAGCCGCTATGGCATCAGCTTTGCTCCGCTTAGGACGATTGCCAGGAATCGATCGCCCAGCGATCGGGACAGTTTTTCCCACAATTATTGCTGGTAAGCCAGTGCTAGTACTTGATGTTGGCGCAAATGTAGATTGCCGCCCCAAGTTTTTAGAGCAGTTTGGCGTTATGGGATCGGCTTACAGTAAGTATGTCTTGGGTACAGATGAACCGAAGGTGGGTTTGCTGAACATCGGTGAAGAAGACTCTAAAGGCAATGATGCAGCCGTCCGCGCCCACCAACTGCTACGCGAAAATTCCCAAATTAATTTTATTGGCAATGCTGAAGGGCGTGATGTGCTTTCCGGTCGCTTTGATGTAATTGTCTGCGATGGCTTTGTCGGCAATGTACTGTTAAAATTTGCCGAAGCCGTTGGAGAAGTGATTCTGCAAATTCTGCGGGAAGAATTACCCCAAGGATTACACGGTCAAATTGGTTCAGCACTCTTAAAACCCAACTTGAAGCGAATTAAGCAGCGAATGGATCACGCAGAACATGGTGGTGCTTTACTGCTAGGCGTAGCAGGAGTCTGTTTTATCGGTCACGGTAGCTCCCAAGCACCTTCAATTTTTAATGCAATTCGCATGGCAAAAGAAGCCGTTGACAACGAGGTGATCCAACGAATTCAGTCCCAATATATCCTAGAGCGCGAAAGTGGTTAGTCATTGGTCATTGGTCATTAGTCATTAGTCATTGGTCATTCGTCATTCGTCATTTGTAAAGGACAACTGACAAGGGACAACTGACAAGGGACAAATGACAACTGACAAAGGACAAAGGACAAAAGACAAAAAGCTGATAGCTTGGGAGATTAGGAGTGCAAAACTTAGGCGTAGCAATTACCGGAAGCGGCTCGGCAGTACCAGCGACTTCCCTACACAACGAGACATTGAGCGAACTAGTTGAAACATCAGATGAGTGGATCGCTACAAGAACGGGAATTCGTCAGCGTCGATTAGCTCTGCCATCTGAGTCCTTGAGTGTACTCGCTACTGCCGCCAGCAGTCAGGCGATCGCCGCTTCAGGAATAAAACCAGAAGACCTAGACCTGATTCTGCTAGCGACTTCCACGGCTGATGATTTGTTTGGTAGTGCTTGTCAAGTACAGGCACAATTGGGAGCTACTAACGCAGTCGCCTTTGACTTGACCGCTGCCTGCTCTGGCTTTGTGTTTGGTTTGGTTACAGCAGCCCAATACATTAGAACTGGTGTCTATAGAAACGTACTTTTGATCGGGGCAGATATCCTCTCTCGTTGGGTAGATTGGGAAGATCGGCGGACTTGTGTATTATTTGGTGACGGTGCTGGAGCAGTGGTGTTACAAGCTGCCAAAAGCGATCGCTTGTTAGGATTTGCACTTAGAAGTGATGGTACTCAAAACCATTACCTCAACCTTGCTTATGCAGGTACTTCCCAAGAACTGCTGACTGATATAAATATCACCAAAGGCGCTTACCAACCGATTACGATGAACGGCAAAGAAGTCTACCGCTTTGCTGTCCAAAAAGTGCCAGAAATAATTGATAAAGCTTTGTTTCAAGCCAACCTTAGCGTCGATCAAATAGACTGGCTGATATTGCATCAAGCCAATCAGCGGATTATCGATGCTGTTGCCCAACGCCTGAATATCCCAGAACATAAAGTTATTAGTAATCTCGCCCATTACGGCAATACCTCAGCTGCTTCCATCCCCTTAGCTTTAGATGAAGCAGTACGACAAGGTAAAATTCAAACCAATGACATCGTTGCTACATCCGGCTTTGGTGCCGGTCTTACCTGGGGCGCGGCAATCTTTCAATGGGGAAGATAGGGATTGGGGACTGGGTATTGGGTATTGGGTATTGGGAAACTCTTCCCCAGTACCAAATCCCCAGTCCCTAATCCCCAGTCTCCAATAACCAATGACAAATGACCAATGACAAATGACAAAAACTGCATGGGTGTTTCCCGGACAAGGTTCCCAAACGCTGGGAATGGGAATGGATTTACTAGATATACCGTCCGCTAAAGACAAGCTTGCCAAAGCTGAGGATATTTTGGGCTGGTCTGTAACTGAAATTTGTCAAACTCAAGAAGAGAAGTTATCACAGACGCTGTATACTCAACCAAGTCTTTATGTGGTTGAAAGCATTCTTGCTGACCTGCTCCGAGAACGAGGACACCAGCCAGATTTAGTGGCTGGTCACAGTTTGGGAGAATATACTGCTCTTTATATAGCAGGTGTTTTTGAGTGGTCGGCTGGTTTATATCTGGTGAAGCGTCGTGCAGAACTGATGGATAGTTCCATCGATGGGATGATGGCAGCTTTGATGAACTTTGACCGCGAACAGTTAGAAAAAATTATTGCTCAAACGCCTGATGTGGTGATAGCAAATGATAATAGTTCGGCTCAGGTGGTAATTTCAGGCACGACTGAGGCTGTACAAGCGGTGATGACTCAAGTTAAAGCAAAGCGTGCGGTTCCTCTAAAAGTTTCTGGAGCATTTCATTCACATTTAATAGCACCAGCAGCTGCGGAATTCCAAGACATTTTAGAATCTGTGGAATTTCAACCCGCGATTGTGCCAGTACTGTCTAATGTAGAACCAATTCCGTCTATTGATGCCGAGATTTTAAAACAACGCCTAAACAAACAAATGACTGGTTCTGTAAGATGGCGAGAAATTTGTCTGCAATTACCAGCCAACGGTATCGAGCGAGTAATGGAAGTTGGTCCTGGTAAAGTATTAACTGGTTTAATTAAACGTATTAGCCCTGACTTAATATTAAAAAATATCCAGAGTGTTGCTGATTTGCCTGTTTAATTTTTTGATATCTAGGAATACTGACTGTAGCGCTAACTATACTGCTAAATTATCAAGATTCCTAGATTTAGTGTTCCCAGATTGGTAAAGCGATTCATATCTACAGCTTTTTTGCGTTTGCTCTGGGCCTTGCGATCGCTTATGCTAAATTCAGTTTGATTTGCATTATCTTCTGTGGATAAAAACCGCGAACCGTTGATCAGTCTGGCACTTTACCACGCCTTTAAATGGTCAGTCGTCAGCCCCATGCTTCACGCTTATTTTCGGGGCCATATTTATGGTGCGGAAAATGTCCCCAAATCAGGGCCTCTATTAGTAGCAAGTAATCATGCTAGTTACTTCGATCCGCCGATTGTCTCTAATTGTGTACGTCGTCCGGTGGCGTATATGGCGAAAGAAGAGTTATTTAATATCCCCATTTTGGCGCAAGCGATTAAATTGTATGGTGCTTACCCAGTAAGTCGGGGAAATGCCGATCGCAATGCCATCCGTTCCGCCCTAGAATATCTCAATAAAGGTTGGGCTGTCGGTGTTTTCTTGCAAGGTACTCGCACCCCAGATGGTCAAATTACTGACCCCAAAAGAGGTGCATTGCTGTTGGCGGCGAAAGCAAAAGCCCCAATATTGCCGGTGAGTGTCTGGGGTACTGAGAAGATTTTACAAAAAGGCTCGTCCCTACCTCACGCAGTTCCCATCACTGTCAGAATTGGTAAATTGATTGATGCTCCCAGTTCCAGTAATAAAGAGGAATTAGAAGCGTTGACACAAAAGTGTGCCACAGTCATAAACCAAATGCATGATTTAGGAAGATGAGTTAGACACACAAGAGATGTATGCTTTAGGGAGGTAGCGATCGCGATTAGATTACTCTAATCTTAAACTCTATTCCTTTAGCAATAAAGTAAAGGACTTTAAACAAATAATTCTCAATCTTACAGGACGGCTAACTCGATCGCGCTAAACAACTAGCGTTTTTATGGCTTAATTACGAATTACGAATTACGACTTATGAATTATTATGAGCGGCTTTGAAGCCAAGAATTTTTGGGAGCGATTAAATAATCTGGCATTAGTTCGCTTTTTGCTTTTGATTGCTTCTGGCTGGGCAATTGTACAACTTTTAGCTTATTTTGAATCGGTCATTGTTATTTTTACATTTGCGGCAATTTTAGCTTTTTTACTCAGTTATCCTGTACAAGGGTTGCGGCGTTTTTTGCCCCACGGTGTAGCTGTTGGTGTCGTTTTCTTGCTCAGTATTGTGATTATAGGCGGTCTGATAATTACTGTGAGCTTAACAGTTTTATCTCAAGGACAACAATTAATTAATAGTATCACAGCATTTTTAAATTCTTTAGTACCGTTATTAGAGGGACTAGAGGGGTTACTAAAAAACCGTAATTTCCAGATAGATTTAAGTTTTATTGAAGAACAATTGCGGAATCAAGCTATATCAACTCTTGTTAATAGTTTAGCTATTTTACAAGGGTTTATGACGAATTTTGTCACTTTTATTTTGATTGCAGTTGTGGCTTTTTTCATGTTATTAGATGGAGACAAACTGTGGAACTTTATTTTAAAAATAGTTCCCAAACAGCGTCGTAATAGATTTACAAACATAATTAGAAAGTCTTTTTTAGGATTTTTTAGAGGTCAGTTGTTATTAAGTGCATTTTTAACAATATCAACATTTTTTGTGTTTTTACTATTAGAAGTACCTTTTGCTTTGATATTGTCAATAATAATCGGAATTGTTGATATCATTCCTGGCATAGGCGCGACATTAGGAGTAAGCACAGTCACTCTATTTGTGTTGTCTCAAGGTATTTGGTTAGCAGCAAAAGTATTAATAGCTTGTATTGTACTCCAGCAGATACAAGACAACTTGATTGCACCCAGAATTATGCAAGGTGCGCTAAATCTTAATCCTGTAGTTGTGTTTTTTGCTTTGCTAGTAGGGGCTAGAGTAGCAGGATTATTAGGTGTTTTTATATCTATTCCCATCGCTGGAGTAATTGTGTCTTTATTTGAAATTGATGAAATGAAATCTGAAGTTTAGTTAGGAGTTAGGAGTTAGGAGTTAAGAAGTAGTAATTAATGTAAAATAGTTTGTTAGCCAAGACAAATTGAGAAATAATGTCGGATTTAAGAGCGGAATTAACAGAAATTATGGATGAGGCAGAGTGGGAGTGGCTCATCCCTCATGTACAAAGAGATGCAGTAATTTTGGTAGCGCTTGAGCTAAACTTGGTAGATGTTGGAGTAGCGATCGCCAGTGATAATATTCCATCCGTGGAACAGTGGATTGATAAACAATTAATTACCAAACCCACAACAGTACAAGTGGGAGAATGGAATGGCGATCGCAGTAAGCGATTTAATACTCTCATCGTTCAACCTTACGTTCTAGCTCAAGAAATAGTTGCTGCCTAATTCGTTTATGTGTTGTTTTGATGGCAGTTGGTGTTGGGGTATTTTCTCAGAAAAGATAGTCTAATGTGTCAGTTATTACTTGGCTATAGTCACGGACTATCTGGCTGATTTGATTAAAGCAAAATTTTCTCCTTTAAGATTTATCCATCTAGGAGCTAGAATTGTTACCATAATTTCAGATTAGATGTTGAAACCTTGATCCAATCTGAAACCTTAGAATTATTAGAATGGCATCGCCTGTGCCAGCACCTTGCCACCTTTGCCGCAACTAAGCTGGGGGCGACAGCTGCGCGTCATCTGAAAATACCTAATTCTCAGACCCAAAGCGAACTGTTGTTAGAGCAAACCAAAGAAATCTACCAACTGGAAAGTCGCCTAACCACGGGACTGTCATTTGAAGGAATTCAAGATATTGGCGATTCCCTAGAACGAGCAGAACGCAGTGGAGTTTTGGCAGGGGAAGAACTGTTAGCGATCGCTACCACCCTCGCTGGTGCCAGAAATTTACGCCGTGTCATCGACAATCAAGAAGATTTGCCGATATTGACTGATTTGGTTGCCGATTTACGGACTTATCCCGAACTAGAACAGGAAATTCATCGCTGTATTGATGAACGGGCCCAAGTAACTGACCGCGCGAGTCAAAAACTGGGAGAAATTCGCACAGACTTGCGGCGAGTACGCAGCCAAATAACTCAAAAGCTGCAAAATATCTTACAGGCAAAATCTGGCGCAGTTCAAGAACAGCTGATTACGCAACGGGGCGATCGCTTTGTTATACCGGTAAAAGCACCCCAAAAAGATGCTATTCCCGGTATAGTTCACGATACCTCTACCAGCGGTGCCACCCTGTATGTGGAACCGAATTCAGTAGTACCTCTAGGCAACCAACTGCGGCAAATTATTAGAAGAGAGCAAGCCGAAGAAGAAACAATTCGCCGCATTTTGACTGAACAAGTAGCCGCAGTTAAACCAGATTTAGAGAGGTTGTTAGCGATCGCTACTACTTTGGATCTGGCAACCGCTAGATCGCGATATAGTTTCTGGCTAGGAGCAAACCCCCCGCGATTTATCCAGCGCGAAGACAGGGAAATGATTACCTTGCGGAACTTGCGGCATCCTCTGTTAGTGTGGCAGCAACAGCACGAACAAGGGCAACCAGTAGTTCCTGTAGATTTGTTGATCAGTCCACAAATTCGGGTAGTGACAATTACGGGGCCTAATACTGGCGGTAAAACTGTAACCTTAAAAACCTTGGGGTTAGCAGCATTAATGGCCAAAGTGGGTTTATTTGTCCCCGCCCGCGAACCAGTAGAAATACCTTGGTTTGATAAAGTGCTGGCAGATATTGGCGATGAACAATCCTTACAGCAGAGTTTATCCACATTCTCTGGACACATCCGCCGGATTAGTCGGATTTTGGAAGCATTGGGAAATGGGGAAGTAGAGGAGCAGGGGAGCAGGGGAGCAGGGGAGCAGGAGACTGGAGTTATTTCTCCATCACTCAGCACTCAGCACTCAGCACTCAGCACTCAGCACTCAAGACTCAGCACTCAGCACTCAGCACTCGTTTTACTTGATGAAGTCGGCGCAGGAACCGATCCAGTGGAAGGTAGTGCCTTAGCAATCGCTTTGTTGCAATATCTTGCCAACCATGCCCAGCTAACGATCGCCACTACTCACTTCGGCGAACTAAAAGCCCTGAAATACGAAGACGATCGGTTTGAAAATGCCTCTGTAGAATTTGACGAAAGTACTCTGTCACCTACTTATCGTCTGCTGTGGGGCATCCCCGGACGTTCTAACGCCCTGACAATTGCCCTACGTTTGGGATTAAAACCAGAAGTTGTACAAGAGGCGAAAACCCAAGTTGGAGAAGCCACAGATGAAGTTAACCAGGTAATTGCTGGGTTAGAAGCGCAACGCCGCCGCCAAGAAACCAAAGCTGCGGAAGCCCAAGTTTTGTTGCAGCAAGCGGAACGTTTATATAAAGAAGTATCTGCAAAAGCCGCAAGTTTAGAGGAAAGAGAAAGCAGTTTGCGGGCTTCACAGGAAGTAGCAGTGCAACAAGCGATCGCTCAAGCAAAAGGTGAAATTGCCCAAGTAATCCGCCGCTTGCAGAAAGGTACCCCCACAGCCCAAGAAGCCCAACAAGCAACTAATGCTTTGAATCAAATTGGCCGACAATATCAGCCAGTAACGCCAGCAAAACCAAAAGTTGGGTTTATGCCCAAAGTAGGCGATCGCATCCGGGTTCCCAAATTGGGACAGATAGCAGAAGTGATCGCTGCTCCTGATGAAGATGGCGAGTTAAGCGTTCGCTTTGGGCTAATGAAGATGACAGTGAAGTTGGAAGACGTAGAATCTTTAGATGGTCAAAAAGCCGAACCAGTTGTCAAACCCAAACCAGCCCCAGCAGCAGTAACCCCACCACCGCAAAATGTCCCAGAAATTCGGACTTCCAAAAATACCATCGATTTGCGTGGTAAGCGAGTGGCTGATGCTGAATACATTTTAGATAAAGCCATCTCGGAAGCTACAGGCCCAATCTGGATTATTCACGGCTATGGCACTGGTAAACTGCGCCAAGGAGTTCACGCATTTTTGCAACAGCATCCTAGAGTGAACAACTACGAACCAGCAGAACAAGCTGATGGCGGCCCTGGTGTTACCGTTGCTCACATCAAATAAAAAGCAGGAATGCTATGTTACTTGAACTCAATCAACTAATTGTTAGAGCCGGTCATCAGTTGTTGATTAAAGATGTCTCCTGGTCAGCATACAAACGCATTTTAGCAGAACTAGGAGACAATCGCAGTTCGCGGATAGGTTACAGTCAAGGGGTGCTAGAAATAATGGCTCCATTGCCAGAGCATGAAGTAGCTAAAGTTATTATTGGCGACTTGGTAAAAGTTTTATTAGAAGAACTCGATCTGGAATTTTGGAGTTTGGGTTCTACGACTTTTGATCGGGAAAGTATGGATGCTGGGGTAGAACCCGATGATTGTTTCTATATTCAAAATGAAGCTAAAATTAGGGGCAAAGATAGAATCAATTTAGAAATTGACCCGCCTCCAGATTTGGCTATTGAAATTGATATTACCTCTCGCACTCGTTTTAATAATTATCAATCTTTGAGAGTACCGGAACTGTGGCGATGGAATGGAAGTAAGTTAGAAATAAATGTGCTTATTGATGGTAAGTATGTAGAATCAAATACCAGTTATATTTTCCCCAATCTCCCAATAAACCAAGTGATTCCCGAATATTTGATGCTAAGTAAAAGCAATGGCAGAAATGCGACAATGAAAGCATTTCGTGTGTGGATAAGACAACAAATTAGTAGCCCGATTTAGTTTACATTATCAGAAATGCCTACTCAAAAAAGTTATGGCTAGTGGGATAAAAATAGTGATATTTTGCTATTTATCCCTTACCAAACTAAACATTAGGAGATTCACGAAGCGTGGTTTACAGGTTAGCAAACCACGCTTCTTACCTTTTATTTAATACCTATAAGTACCAGACATTAATATTCTAATTAAATAAGATATATCATAAATTATATGGATATAGAAATAGAAAGTCTACAAGAAGCTGAAGCAGTAATTGAAAGTGACATAAGAGCCAAAGTCACGAGGCTAGACTTGAGTTTTTCTCATAGGTACAGGGATTCTGTTATTCCTGATTCTATCGGCGACATATTAAGTTTAGAAGAATTAACAATTTATAGTAAATCGCACAATATAGTTTATGGAATTGAACAAATACCAACAACCATTGGAAAGCTAACTAACTTGAAAATACTTAAGATTTATGATTTATGTGAATTAGAATATCTACCTGAAAGTATCGGTAATCTTAAAAATTTAGAAGTTTTGCACATTGCTGATTGTTCACGCTTGAAAGCAATACCAAACAGTATTGGTAAACTCAAAAATCTTAAGCGGTTAGAGTTGATGGAATCAATGAGACCGCTTGCTAATTTTGAGAATTTACCTGACAATATTGGAGAACTTAGTTCTTTAAAAGAACTGATAATTAACTCTACAGTTATACAGTCACTACCTAATACTATAGGTAATCTTAGTAATTTAGATTATTTAGAAATCAGCCGCAATCCCAAACTACATAAGTTACCAGATACTATTGGCAAACTGCAAAAATTAACAGTTATGAGGCTTGAAAGGGGATTTTTAAGTTCTTTGCCAGATAGTATTGGTGAATTGCGAAATCTTAGAGAACTAATTATTAATGACAATAAATTAACTCAATTACCAGGGAGTATAGGTATCCTAACTAAGTTAGAAAAGTTAGAGCTTATAAACAATCAGCTAACCGAATTACCAGATAGGATTATGAATTTATCTGGACTTAAGAACAGTATACTTCTGTATGGAAATCCTCTAAAGTCTCTTCCTGAAAGTGTTTTCAACTTACCATTTGAAATAGATTGGTGATGATTACAGAGTGATTCGCTTGGGTGAAGTAATGAAATTAAGCCATATTTAAGCATAAGTTTTGGTAAATATCTAAACTATTACCTCTGCCCATTAACTTTATAAATGAGTTCTGATATGTGCGTGGTTTGTGGTTAGAGTTGTATTACCAACTTAGTTGGAACAAATCAATCGCCAACATCTTCAAACGCTGACTTTATCAAATTTTTAAGTTTGTCATCGGTTTTATTTATGGAGGCGTCAATCGTCCTGATGTTGCCCAGCCTATACTGAAATAACAGGCTGCACACAAGTAAAACTCAGTTGGGGTAATGTCCAGCAGCAAAAAGTGCCTTTAGCAAACAGGAAAAAGATTTGTATAGTAATTATGTATATATTAAGACCAAGTAATAAATATCAAGAAATTTCAAAATTTAAAAATGCAAACAAATTAGGAGGTATTCTACATAATTACTTAGCGATCGCTAGCGGTTAGCATTGAAAACAATAGTTTATTTATACTCTGATACGGAGCTAACAGCGAAAGTCGGGTAAACCTTAATTAGAATTGATAATTTTTTACTTTGTCGAAAATAAATTTTCATCTAGAGTAAGACAAAGATACCTACTGTGTACCACATATAAAAGCTAGCTGAAGCCTCCGGCTCATAGCTATCTATGGGAAACCAAGCTTGATTCTTAAGAGTCTGGTTTCAAAATGGGTAACAGCAACATCCCCTATCAGCTCGATCACCTATGCTAAAAGTTATGCACTCGGCCGCCAACTCAGCCACTCCGAATTCCCAGTGGGAGGATTTAATCAAGCTTCCAGCCCCAAACACAGTTCAATGGGACAATATCAAAACCCAATTAGACTTGGTGCTGTTAGCGCTAGAAACCTTAACTGGGATTGGTTCAGAGGCAATGCTTTCGGCGGCAACCGATCTGAATTTAGAGTCAAGAGTGCCAGACCGCGTAGCTTTATGGCGATTGCGCCAATCAAATCCTCTACGCAAAGGTCAAGGAGGGCGAAAAAAGCTCGATGTCGAAGAAGCGCGATCGCTTGTTTTGATCGTCTGCTACCTAGCCAAACAGCACCAGGAATTGATTCGCCGTGCTGTCGGTCTGTTAGAACAAATGGCAGAAAATAACCGGGAACCTCACCAGGCTGCTTTACTTGGAGACTATATTGATGCTTTTTGCAACACCTACCAAGAGCGGATGGAAGAGGACGAGCAAATCTCAACGGATTTACTAACTAACCTGGCCTTAAAACTGCTTGTAGATTTACTTTTTTACAGCGCTCCTGGTGGGCATCGCCGTCTCTGGCTAGCACTTATAGACCGTTCAACAAAATTTTAAATTTTAGATTTGAAATTCCTCAACCAAAATTCGTTTTCAAAAGTTTGCTAGGTAAGGATTCCTTTTTGATGGTCATTAGTTCTTGAGCGATGCACTATCAACAATGCTTCCTGCTTGCACGCCAGTTTGCATAACAGAAGGAACCTCACAAATTTCTGAGTGGAAGAATCCACCGTTCCAACTTTTCTTTGCAAGCAAGCAACTGGCTCAATTTTTGCAAAATCCCAATATAGTCTTCTTCGTAGTTCCTGTCATGCCTCTATCAAATTCAGTTATTCGTTGCTACACACCACCGACTTGCACGCTAGAAGTATTCGCGCAAAGCTCACCTCTGTCTCGTTGGATGGGGAAAACTGTCCTCAAACATCTGAGTTTTGAGCTACGTTTTGACGATCCTCGACTCCCAGAAGAACAAAGAGTTCCAATTCGGGGCGATCGCGAGCAACTCGAAGCTTTATGTGATGCTGTCACCAACTATGTACAGCAATTCCTCCAACAGTCTCCAGAAAGCTTTTGGGTCAGTTTCTCCAGTACCCAACAGTCAAGCACAGCACTGGACGATCCGGAATTAAAGTCTTCAACAAAAACATTAAATGCTTTTAGTAACCAGATTCCAGGAGCAAATATCTACTTAGAACCAAGTAGCTATTTAACTCACAACCTATTTCTTGGTTCTCTGGCCAACTATTCATCTGGCCCCGTAATTCAACTCAGTTTGCTGCAACTATTCGATTTGGCAAGTGCTTTAGATGAATACTCAACTGATGTCATGGCACTTCCAACTCTCAACAGCACAGGTTCGACTCTGAGGTTTCCTGCTTGGGCGCCTGTTGCCGCAGTATTAGTATTAGGTGTAGGTTTTTTACCAGTTACTTGGCAATATGCTAACAATATTAGAGAAAAGCAACAGCAGACAGCCAAAACATCAAATTCAGAAGCAGTAAAGACTGCTCTAGAACCTTCATCTTCACTAAATTTTCCCACCCCTGAACCTGGGCTAACCCCTCCATCAAATAATTTGCTAGGTTCTACACCTCCACTTTCCACATCCACTTTACCCCAAGCACCTCTAACAGCCCCTAGTTCTAGTAGTTTCTCTCCACCGCCACCAAATACGTTGACAATACCTCAAGGGACGACTGCAACCCTTCCTAGTAATCGAGCGAGCGCACCATCCAAGAAAATCCCAGGTCAGGAAATTGCCATATTACCAAATCTTGGACAGAATCCAACCGGGTCAACTCCCCAAACTGGTGCTGGTGCTATCCCTCAACTGCGAAATTTGCCACCCAGACTGTCTTCTAATGCCAATAGCTTACCAACTAATATCTCACCAGTCCTCCCTCCATCTCTTGACACCATACCCAATAAGAATCGTGTCAATACCCCAGCCCAACCCTCTCCACTAACTTCACAACAGCTAGACGAAACCATCAGTTCCTTACAGCAATCTTCTGCTGGAGAGAAACCTACTTCACAACTTCCCTCCTCTAGAACTGCTGCTAATAATCCATTTATCGATCAATTAGGGGACGCAGGTAAAAACCCCACATCCAGAGAAGTAGCTACTGGCACATTATTTGACACACCGCAAGTAGCAGAAGCTAGACAATACCTAACAAAGCGTTGGCAACCGCCTACTGGACTCGGACAAACATTAGAGTACAGTTTGATAGTTGGTGTTGACGGCACAATTGAACGAATTTTCCCCCTTAATAAGGCAGCAAGAGAATTCGTTGATAATGCTGGGATGCCTGAAGTTGGCAAACCTTTTGTTTCCGCTAATAAAAATGGACAAAATGTCAGAATTCGAGTTGTTCTCAGTCCTGATGGCAAGGTACAAACTTTTCCCGATGAATAACTAAACTCATCCTTTTAATGCCACTTGTAAAACTGGTACAAATTTTGTGCCAGTTTTTACTGACTACATTGCTCTTAAGCTCACTTGTTGAAATCCAGTTACGAAACTGGTCTTAGTATTAATTACCAGTAAACCTACCAATAAATATAATTTTTGTTAACTTCAATTTTCCAAAACTAAACTATAGATACAAGTCTGGAAACCCAGATTAAATCTTACGCTTCTTAATTACAAATTAAGAATTGGTATTAATAACTCATATCAAAGGTAGAAAATATGCAAACAATTGGTATCCAAAAAGATAGTGCAGCTTGGATTATTCAAACTTGGATAGCTTTTGTGATTTCTATTTCTATGACCACCTTCGATATTGTAAACTTACCTGTAAATGCTTGGGTGAAAGGCTTTATGGATATGAGTATGCTTTCTCTGTTAGCTCAACTTTTACTTTTGCAAAAACTACTAGAGAGTTGCACGAAACTAGAAGATTAAGCGCTAGGTTAGACGAGGCAAAAGTAGAAAAATTACTTTCACAACACGATCCTCTAAATTTCAAATGAAGAGACTTAGCTCTTACAGGGAATTTAAAATTATCCTGACATCAGAAATTAACTACATAACGAAAAACAAAAGGACTGGATATTCCAGTCCTTTGTTATATTGATTTAACGTTTTTATCTTAATAACGGGATTTTTTGGTTTTTGACTTTTGCTTTTTACGCCGACGTTGGCTAGCAGCAACTGCCTCTTCTACAGGATAACCTATTAAAGGAATTACCTGATATTTGCGTTCTTCTTCTAACTTTTTCAGTTCAGTGTAATCAACCCAGTGAATGCAATCAACCGGACAAGTGTCAATTGCTTCTTGGATAATTTCCTCAGCGTCCCCATCTTGCCGAACCACACGCGATCGCCCGTAATCTGGTTCAATATAAAAGGTGTTACGCGCAACATGAGCGCAATGCTTGCAACCAATACAGGTGATTTCGTCAACATAAACACCATTTTGGCGCAGTATACCACCTAATTCCGGTTCCAAACCAGAACGTTCTGGGGCATCCCGTAAAAAACCCCCTAATTCTGGTTCCAAACCGGAACGGTTATCTTCTTGTTCTTCCGGTGACGGCAGAAAATCAGCCATTACGCACTCCAGCGCTGTACTACCAGGCGAATTGAACCATCTTCATTTTTTTGTTGTTCAGAAACTTGAAAACCAACACGAGCAGTTTCTTTCAGAACTGTTTGATAAGCATAGCGCTGTGTTACTTGGCGCAAAAATCCATCTACAGACAAATCTTGTTGCCAATATTGTAAGTCAGCCACCAGTTCATATTCCTTGCCATTCCATCTAAAGCCGATGTCATAGCCATTTTCCTGCTCAATACTAACTTCCGCAGGATGGGTTTGACCGCGATAGCCACGAACTTCGCGCGGGCCGGGTTTCCAGTCTACGCCCAATTCAGTCAAAGCATCTTTCAAAGAATCAAGGTTACGGATTTGAGTCTTAATTTGGCTAAAGTGTGACATGGTGGTTGTGAATTAATAACACTAAACTACTGTGAAAACTTACCAATCGCTGTAAGTGGTGTGTGTATTCGCCACATTAGATTGCTGCACCTTGGCGGCGAAATATTCTGAGGTTGGCTCATGATTAAGTACTTGCCCCAGCTGCGCCTCTATTGCTGCTGTAACTTCAGCGCAAGAATTACCCACAATGCCAGTGACTTTCTCTTGTACCCGACCGTCTGGATAGATTATGAACTCTAATGTCTCCATTCTTTTGGCCAACCAGGATAAGTACGATTAAATTGTACTGCCTTAGCAGAAGGCTACAAATATAGCCGTAGGAACATTTTTACTAGTTACTAGATACAAACTTGCCATTTGTTAACTAATGTTCCATCTTTCAACATATATATCTCATAATCTTTACAAAACTTATTAATATTATAAGCACACACGTCAGTATTTAGTTAGTTTCTCTTAACCTCATTGATTAGTCAAGGTAACAACTGAAGCTTGCTAAGTAAGCTGCAAAAGTCCTAAAAACAAGCATTAGAGGTAGTATAGCCAGCAAATAATTCACAAAAATATAAAATTTATTGAAAAACTTTATTCTTAGCATTCGTTCTACCTTATTATTCTCCAGGTAGATTTAGATGCAGTGCAGTATAACTCTAAAGTAATATAGTGTGTATACGTAGGTATTGTATTAGGCCTTTAGATATCAGTTACTTTAGCTGGCATCGGCTGTAGAAAGATTTTTAAACTGCGTTCGCTGAAAGCGTTGGCGCAGCCATCGCTATTTTCTGCCATTGGTAAGATTTATCAACCTCGACTCTAGACATTTAAATATGTACAAATTTGCCCCAGCTTGGGAGAAGGAGCAAATAGTCTTTGGTGCTGCACGACCTGGATATTCTGACAAGAACGTTCAGGATTGGATAGAATTCATGAAGCGCCAAAATATCAAGCGTGTTTGCTGTCTTCTTGATGAACAACAGCTAGCTTTTTACTCTAATCTTCTAAACACATACAAACAGGAATTTGGGAATCAACTAGTTTGCCCTGCACCAATTGCAGATTTCCATTTATCTGATTTAGAAATCCTTACCAAGAAAATACTTCCTTTCTTAATAGAAGCAGATAAACAACATGAGAAAGTTGTTGTCCATTGCTCTGGTGGAATTGGACGTACTGGACATGTATTAGCGGCATGGCTAGTTAGTGTCCGAAGATTATCAAATCAAGCTGCAATAAATGCTGTCAAAAAAACAGGTAGAAATCCTTATGAAGCTGCGATCGCTGCTGTATTTATAGGTAGAAATCCCTTGACAGTTGTAAAAGAGCTTAACGTACTTCTGAATGATTGTCGTCTCGCAGTGAATAAAACATTTTGATGTTATCATCCTGTTTAATCAGTCTATTGACAAGGTAAATTCTATGGCAATGGTTCTAGATAAAGTAGTTCCTTTTGGGAGATCAATGGATGAATATATAAAAATATTCAATTTAACAAATGCAGATTTAAATAAAATAATCATTGGGATTGGGGATGGGCCAGCAAGCTTCAATGCAGAAATGACACGTCAGGGTAAAAGTGTAGTCTCTGTTGATCCACTATACCAATTTTCTGGTGATGAAATATTGCAAAGATTTAATGAAGTAGTAGATAACATCATTAATCAAGTCAAGGCTACAACTAATGATTGGGTATGGAGCTATCATAAATCTCCAGATGATTTGCGACACAATCGAGTGAAAGTTATTCAAGAATTTTTATCTGATTATGAAACTGGTAAAAAGAGCAACAGATATGCAGTCGGTGAATTACCACAATTAGCTTATGATAATCAAGAGTTTGATATAGCTCTTTGTTCGCATTTATTATTTTTATATTCAGACCATCTCGATTACAGTTTTCACTTAAATTCAGTAGGTGAGATGCTGCGTATTGCTAAAGAAGTCAGAATATTTCCCCTGATAACTTTAATGTGGAAACATTCACAACATTTAGATAAAATAGTAAAATATTACACTTTAAAAGGTTACAAGATAGATATTGAAAAGGTTGAATACGAACTACAGCCTGGTGGAAATAAAATGTTAAAGATAACCAGAGATGTTATATAACTACTAGCCAAAAGAATTGGGATTTTTAAATAATTTTTAATGCGATCGCTCTCAAAATTACCAGATGCGATCGCTTTGCTGGTACATATTTAATATGCTCCAGTTCCCGTGCGGTTACTAGTTTTTAGGTCGTCTCAGAGTCATCCGGTGCTTCACCAAGGGTCTCCTGTGCAGCGTGACGGATATGAAGAACACGCACTGTGGATATTTCTTGTCCTGCGAAAATCGTGAAAATTATTCGGTATGAGTTGCGTCCTCGACCGTAAAGTATCTGGCGAATTTCTTGGCTAAAATAATCATTTTCTCTCGCTAGAGAACATCGGCTTGGCATTTGCGATAAAGACTCAATGACTTATAGTAATCCTGCATACCACTGACTTGCCCTTTCAGGAGAAGTAACTTGAGATAACTGCAAAAATGCGCTGTCTGCTTCTGCTTCAGCTACACTAGAGATTTCAATGCGGTATTTCATGAATCGGCTGGCAGATTATACTTGCGACGCTGTTCGTCAGCAAAATCATCAAATGAACGGAATCTACCTACTTCAAAGTCTTCTAATCCTTGCTGAATACCCTTAATAGCTGCTTCTGAGTCTTGCACCTCCCACTCTAGGACAGCCTCTAGCAATTGGGCTGCAACGAAACTAACATCTTGTCCCTGCTGTGTAGCTTTCTTGCGCAGTCGTGCTTCTAATTCTGGGCTTAGGGAAACAACGATCGCCATAATCAGATATTTTGCGGAAGGTTTATAGATATGATTTTATTTCAGATTTATTATTTATAATCCTTAAGCCATTTTTTTAGTGTTTCATAGTCTCGCAGACTGAGTTCATATTTCAATGGTGATGCAAAATCTAAAGCATCTTTTGTAAATGATGATGTTGTCACCAAAATTCCCATTGTGGCACGTTCGCTTTGCTTTACACCGTAAAGGGATCTAACTAACTCTACTCCAACCTTATTCGATGATTGATAGCGTTTACATTCGATCAAATAGAGCATATTACCAAGGGAACTTTTATGAACTGCTTGTATATCTCTACCACCATCTCTCGTCTTTGGAGTCAGGGTAATATCAAAACCCTGTATTTGGAAAATATGAGCAACTAACTCCTCAAATTTTCTAGGGTCGAGTTCGTATAACATCTCCGGATGTTTTGCTAAATGTTTAATCAGTTCTTTATTAACGTCAACTATCTCTATACTGTTTGGAATTAGTACTTTTGAATCTACTGCATAAATATCATCAAATAACTCCCTAATGGGAGAGTATTTTGTATATCATTATGCTTGATAACGATTGCTGTAAGGATATTTTACGTAGCCTCGTGGTGTCCTTAATCCGTCTGCTAAAAATTCATTTTCCTCCATATGGTGTTCACACAAAAACGGACAGGTTTGATCCTGCTCAAAAAATTCTTCATGGTACAAAGGGTAGTAGTCGTATAAATAAACTTCGTACTCAGGAGGTTTTTCACAACCCCGTACTGAGCAACGAGTATCTGAAGTATATTCAAAATATCTTTTCGTTGGTTGAAGCATAAATATTTAAATCTTAATTAAATATAGGAACAGATCGCTCTTGACTCTTATATGTATTAAAAAACTGCCTTACTGAAAACTAACTAATAGTGCACTGACCAACCTTCATTCGTTCACTCCAATGCAGCTTAACACTGCATTGGATAACTTATTTAACGCTATTTGTCTTTACCGCCGCTGAAAAGTTTATATATCCCGTATCCAATAGCTGCCGCAGCAGCAACAGGTGCAGCAGCAACTATTGCAGTACCAGCGATCGCACCTCCCCCAACAACACCACCGATACCTGCAAGGGTACTCATAATTGCAGCACCAGAAGCACCAGCAGCTACAGTTACAGCACCAGCACCAGCTACACCAGCAGCAGCCCCAATATTTGTAGCTGTTCTTGCAGCTGCACGAGCTTCACGTTCTTCCGCAGACAAATCCGGTTGGTCTTTGAACAAAGTTTCATTCATTATTTTTGCTCCAGCATAAGCTGGCCCTGCTGCTAATACAGCAGGAGCGGCGGCCATACCACCACCAACCACACCACCTGCCGCAGCTAGACCAGAAGTGATTCCTGCTCCTGAAGTTGCTGCAACAGATAACCCTGTAGCAGCACTGACAGCAGCCCCTGCGGCCGCACCAGTCTCTACAACGGCTTTTACCGTCTTTAGGTCTTTAACGCCTAAAGTTTTTTCTACAGCAGTTTCTACACCTTTTTCAACGGCTTTATTGGTAATATCTTCAAAATTCATAAATCAATTTCTCATAATCTGGTACACGATACTCTACTACTAGAGCATAATTGTTACTAAACCTGTAACAGTATTAATACTAGTGGCATTTTGCTGTATACCAAATCAGCAACAAAGAGTTTGAAGCTGCTTAGAATAGTAGTGATAGAGAGGATTATAATTATGAGCGTCGTCATTCCTAATGAAATATTAACCGCAACTCGGATGACTGAAGGCGAAATGAAGCAGGAAATTGCGGTGATGCTCTTTCAAAAAGAAAAGTTAACCCTTGCTCAAGCCAGCCGATTTGCAGGCATGAATCGTATAGCATTTCAGCATTTACTCGCAAGTCGTCAAATTTCAGTGCATTATGGGGTCGAGGATTTTGACCAAGATATAGAAAACTTGCGGGCGATGGGTAGACTGTGATCGTTGTCAGTGATACTTCACCCATTAATAACCTCGCCGCCATTAACCATCTTCATTTACTACAACAGCTTTACGGAACAGTCCTAATTCCTGAAGCTGTCTACCGAGAACTGACTGATCCCAACTTTCCAGTTGCGGGTACAATTGAAGTCCAAACTTTTATCTGGATTCAAACTCGTCCAGTTCAAGATAGAACATTGGTTGAAGCACTCAGCAATGAACTGGATATTGGTGAAGCTGAAGCGATCGCTCTAGCACTAGAAATGAAAGCAGATCAAGTTTTGATTGATGAACGTCGTGGTCGCATGGTTGCAGCTAGGCTAAATCTTGGTTACACAGGAATTTTAGGGATTTTGGTTGAAGCTAAAAGTCAAAAGCTGATTTTTGCTGTGAAACCTTTGTTAGATGCTCTGATTAACCAAGCAGGATTCTGGGTGGCGGAACCTTTATATATGAGGGTTTTGCAGCTTGTTGATGAAAATTAAATGCGGCATAGACTTTTTAACTGAGCAGCAGTAGGCATTCTGAACATTTCTTCACCTATTGACTATCCTAGCAAGTGTTTGCGGTCAATTTTTCACTGATACTTCGTCCATCAATAACCTCGCCGTCACTATACTGAGTTTCCTTTTACTCTGATTCAAATTTCCGCCAGAAGTCTATTGACTTCTGGTAAATCTATTGAGAAGCTAATAGTTAGATTTACTAATTAATAGAAGTGCATCAAACTTGTGACAATACTGACAGGAAAAATAAATCGATCGCAACCTCCTAGCAAACCAAAACCATTAATTTTGGAAACTCAGGGACTCACACGCCGTTTTGGGAAGTTCACGGCAGTTAACAACCTGAGCATATCTGTGGAACAAGGCGAAGTTTTTGGACTGCTTGGCCCCAATGGCGCAGGGAAAAGTACAGTTCTTAAGATGTTGACAACCTTACTGCCTATCAGTGCAGGGAAAGCAACCTTAGCTGGCTATGACGTGGCTCGTCAATCTAATCCTGTGAGACGGGCTATCGGCTATGTCCCCCAAGCGCTGTCTGCTGATGGTAGTCTTACGGGTTACGAAAATCTCTTAATCTTCGCCAAGCTGTATGGAATACCTGCCAAAGGACGCGATCGCCGCATCTATGAAATTCTAGAATATATGGATTTGCAAGATGCGGCGAAACGCTTGGTACGAAACTACTCTGGTGGGATGATCCGCAAGCTGGAAATTGGCATATCAGTTCTACATCAACCCCAAATTCTGTTTCTTGATGAGCCGACTGTCGGACTAGATCCCATCGCTCGAACTCAAGTATGGCAACTTGTACTACAACTTTGTGCTGATTACGGCACAACTATATTTTTAACAACCCACTTTTTAGAAGAAGCGGATAGTCTGTGTAACCGAGTGGCGATTATGCAGCAAGGTGAAGTCGTTACTACAGGTACACCAAGCGACTTAAAAGCTTCTTTAGATAACCCAAATGCAACTTTGGATGATGTCTTTATTCACTATACAGGCGACCAGTTAACATCAGGAGTCAACTACCGTGACACAGCAAGAACCAGACGTACTGCTCAACGGTTGGGTTAAAGCACCACCCACCGTCCGAGTAAATTTGATCTCTGCAATTAAAGAGCTAGTTACAAAAACCCTGGCGATCGCTGAATTGGAAATACGTAAACTCCGCCACGATCCCACTGATTTAGTCGTTCGGGCTGTGCAACCAGCATTATGGCTCTTAATCTTTGGACAAGTTTTCTCCCGGACTCGCGCGATTCCAACAGGCAACTTACCCTATTTGGACTTCATTTCTGCTGGCATCTTGGCTCAGAGTATTTTGTTTGTGGCAATTTTCAGTGGTGGAATGACGCTAATCTGGGAGCGAGATTTAGGGATTGTACATAAATTTTTAGCTAGTCCTACGCCTCGCGTGGCGATGGTGTTGGGCAAAGCCCTTGCGTGTGGGGTGAGGTGCTTATCTCAGGTAATATTCATTTACGGATTGTCATTTTTATTAGGTGTCAAACTAAATCTTCATCCCCTAGCTATTCTTCAAGTACTGCTGCTAGTCATAATGGGGGCAGGTTCATTTTGTATTTTTTCATTAATTATTGGCTGTTTGGTGAAAAGCCGAGAAAGGATGACGGGTATTGGACAATTGTTAACCATGCCGTTATTTTTTGCTAGCAATGCCATCTATCCGATCTCGTTGATGCCCAGTTGGTTAAAGTTCATTTCCCATTTAAATCCGTTGACTTATCTGGTTGACGGGTTACGCAGCACCATGTTGTTAAACGGCACTAGCATCTATGGCTTTGGTCTGGATTGTACAATTCTCTTATTAACATTAATAATTTTGGCCATCTTTGGTGGAAAACTTTATCCACGGGTGGCCATGTAACTAGGAGAACAACAAGCCCATGACCTTGGATAAACCTAATCAAGGTGCAACTTCCGAAGAATGTGCCGCTAGAGTAATGGAAACAGTTCCATTAGTGATGCGGTTTATCCGAGCGGATATGCGTGCCCATAGTGCCGCTTTTTTATCTATACCTCAATTGCGATCGCTAGCATTTATCAACCGGAATCCTGGTGCTTCATTATCTGACTTAGCAGAGCATTTAGGTGTCACCTCTGCCACGGCATCAGCAACCATAGAACGCCTGGTACAACGCGACTTCGTGAAACGGATTGCTCATCCTCAAGAGCGGCGGCGGGTGCTGCTCAATTTAACTGAAGATGGAAAACACCATCTCAAGCAATCCCAAGATCAAACTCGCGCTCATATTAGCGATCTGCTCAAAGGTCTTTCAGAAGACCAAATTTCCAACATTGAAGAAGGCTTAACTCTACTAAAAAATGTCTTCGAGAAAACAGAACTCAAAGCCCCATAACTTTGAGGTTGCACAACACGATCCCTTTGCAGCCTTTAAGTTTCGAGACTATCGGCTATTTACCATTGGACGGCTAGTGCTGTTCGTGGGGTCGCAAATGCAAACTGTAGCGATTGGCTGGGAACTCTATGAGCGCACTAACTCAGCGATCGCTTTAGGCGGTGTAGGACTGGCGCAAGTCCTACCGATGATTATTCTCACCTTAATTGCCGGAGATGTTGCCGATCGCCGCGATCGCAAAGTGACCATGTTACTCTCGGTAATGTTGCTAGCCCTCTGCTCGCTAGCTTTAGGGGTACTTTCCTATACTCAGGGTGCAATTTTTCTAATTTACGCCTGCTTAGTATTAACAGGTGTCGCTAGAGCATTCCTCAAACCTGCTAGTGATGCTCTAATGTGGCAATTAATACCTGTCACCGCTTTTACCAATGCGGCTACTTGGAATAGTAGTAGCTTTCAATTAGCTGCTGTTATCGGCCCAGCCTTTGGGGGATTTGGGATTGCGCTGTTAGGAAGTGCTACAGGAGTTTATGTATTAGCAGCGATCGCAGCTTTACTGTGTTTTATTTTAACGCTGGCGATCAAACAGCAAAAAGTCACCCGCAAAACTGAGCCAATTTCATTTAAAGCACTTGCAGCCGGTGCTAAGTTTGTTTGGCAGAATCAGTTGATTTTAGCAGCGATTACATTAGATATGTTTGCAGTATTGTTGGGTGGTGCGATCGCATTGTTACCCATCTTTGCCAAAGATATTTTACATGTGGGACCAGTGGAATTGGGATATTTACAAGCAGCCCATTCCATCGGTGCTTTGACTATGGCCATTACCCTGGCGTATTTACCACCGTTACGCAAAGCGGGCCCAGCCTTATTGTGGTCAGTGGTTGGCTTTGGGGTTGTCACAATTATCTTTGGACTTTCTCGTTCCTTTTGGCTGTCTATGTTGATGCTGATCCTTGGTGGCGCACTAGATAGTATTAGCGTTGTAATTCGCCATACATTAGTTCAAATCAGAACACCGGATCATTTACGCGGTCGGGTTGCTGCTATTAATAGCGTGTTTATTAGTGCCTCGAATGAATTAGGGGGCTTTGAATCAGGCTTGACTGCTGCCTTGTTTGGCCCAGTAATTTCTGTTGTAGGTGGTGGAATTGGCACAATTGTAGTAGTGATTGCTACGGCTATGATTTGGCCGGGAATTCGTAAATTAGGAGCTTTGCAGGAATATAAATAGAAGTCTTGATCTATATTGTCTAAATTGCATCTCTCACATTATCTCAATCAAATTCAACTTGGGAGAATAAGATGGCACGTAATCGCAAGAAATTTCCTGAATTTGGGTCAATTATTAGTGCCCGATCGCAATACTCCAATGCTTCTTCTCGTTTTCCTAACTTAGTTAAAGCAGAAGTTAGATTAGGGGTGACAATTCTTAAACCACGAATATTAGACAAACTTTCATCAATTTCAAAGCCTTTAGATAATTCCTCAATAGCCCGATCAAAAACTTCGTGAGCTAAAAATGCTTGTCCCATTGCTGTATGTGCCTGAGCAAGATGTTGCCGATCGTCAAGTTCTTCTCCTAACTTGATACTTTGACGAAAGTACATTTGTGAAAGCTCAAAGGCTTTTTCCCCTTCTTGATGAGCCATAACTTGACCTAAACTATTGGCTATGATGGCTTGTCCTCGTTGGTCTTTAAGTTTTACAGCTAAGTCGTAACTTTGTCGGAGAAATTTTTCAGCTTCATTCCATTTCTGTTGTTTTTCTAAAACACCACCCAAGGTATTCAAGACCTTGGCTAAACCCGGCAAATCTTTTTTATCCTCAAAAATTTCCTGACTATGTTTAAGAAGTATTTCGGCTTTTTCAAATTTCCCTTTTAATTTCCAAGCTCTACCAAGGCTGTGCAACACCCATGCTACTTGAATATTAACATTAAGATGGGTAAAAATTTCTTGGCTTCTTTCTAAGACTTCAATTGCTTTGTCTATAAGCATTCGTTGCTCCAAAAGAAAATTCCCATATTGGTGAATTGATATCCCCATTTTATTCAAAATGGAATCTGAAACTTCTTTGTTACCATAGTCTTTTGAGATTTCAATAGCACGATCGTAATATTCATTGGCTAGATCAAACTTCTCTTCTTTTAATGCTACATAACATAAGCTATTTAATGTCAATAGCATTCTTTCTTGATTATTCAACCTCTTTTCAATACTAAAAATACGCAGCAATGTATTATAAACCCGATCAAAATATCCATGATCTTCTGGCAGAGTAGCCAAGGAATTAAGTGTGATGGCTAATCCTCGTTGATTTCCAAGTTCTTCCTCAATCTCAGCAATACGTTCAAGAGTTGTAATTGCTTCTGGAACCTGTCCTATTTCTTTCAGAAGTTGACTAACTTGTGTTAATGCCATAGCTAGCCCTCTGGAAACACCAAGTCCTGTTTCAATAGCAACACAACGTCTAGCTATTGCCAGTGCTTCTTGTAATTTGCCCTGTTGCTGGAGTAATCCCCCTAAACAGTTCAACCCAATCGCAAGTTGAAATTGGTTATTTAGGACTTCGGCGATCGCAATTCCTCGTTCAAAACTCTGCTGTGCTTCTTCTAGTTTGCCCTGTTGCTGGAGTAATCCCCCTAAACAGTTCAATCCAATCACAAGGGATGATTGGTCATTGAGGACTTCGTCAATAAGAATTTGATATCTAAAAGTTTGAATGGCTTCTTCTTTCTTACCTTGTTTCTGAAAGACACGAGCTAATACATTGAGCACTTTAGCTTCGCGTTTTTTCCGAATATCTAGATCCTCTATCTTTTGCAGATCAGTATGTGCAGAATGTAAAATTTCTTCGGCTCGTTCAAATTCTTCTGCAAAAGACCAGTAGCGAGCCTCATGCATTTTGCATCTAACTACTGTATGCCAATCCTGAAGTTGCTCTGCCCAGAACTGAAACCGTGCCATCAAGGTGATTGCTTTTTGCCAGTATCCATACTGCTCAAATAATGGCTGTAGCTTTAAAGCAAATTGGTAGGTTTCCATTTTACTCTGTGCTGTTTCAGCTTCATTAGTCTGCAACCACTGTGCTGCCAGAATTACATCATCTAAATTCGCGGCAACTTCAGCAATAGTAGTTTCATCTCTCAATTCATCAGACTGTAGCCACTCTACAAAAAATTTGGCATGACGTTCTTGTGCTACAGCCAGCAACTCTTGCTTGCGAGCCAACGCCTCCGCATACACCCGCACTAACGGATGCAGCACAAAACGGTTCTCTCCAGTATCTACATAATTCAATAGTGACAAATCATAAAGTTTCTTCAAACAACGTTGAGCTTGCAGATTCCTCTTGCATCCTGTTGCTGCCATTGCTGTTTGCTTAGTAAAGCCTTCTGCTGCACATACGCTTAAGCAAGCAAAAAAATCAACTTCATCCCCTGAAAGCGACTTCAAGCTTAAATTCAATGAAACTTCTACGTTGAGATCTCGATCGCCCTCTACTTTGAGTTCTTCAAACAGTTCATCTTTCTCTTCTTCCAGAGCTTTTGTATAGTCATCCAAAGGCTCACGTTGCCCTCGTAATGCTGCGCCTAGCACCTGCAACGCTAAAGGCAAATTACCAACTAATTTCACCAGTCGCTTCGTCGCCGCCACAGCATTTTCAACTCGCTCAGATCCTAAAATCTTCTTCAACAATTTCAGCGCGTCTGCTTCAGGCAACGGGGGTAAATCAATGGTTTTCTGCTCTCCAATATCTAGAGAGAAAGGCAAATTCCGTCTTCGAGTCGTCACAATTACTGCACAGCGAGTCCCTCCAGGGCGCAATCTTTTAATGCTTGCTTCCTCAGCATTGTCAAATATCAGCAACATTTGACGGTGAGCAAACACCTGTTGCATCAGAGTCGCTGCATCCCGATCATCTTCCGAATCTAGTTTCTCTCCACAACGTCTCACAAACTCACGGGCAATAGTATCCACATCCTTACCATCCACCCGTAACCCAATTATTCCATCTGGAAAATGGTCTTGATGAATCGTTGCAAAGCGGCATGCTAAAGCAGATTTGCCAATACCACCACCACCAGATACCCCGACAATACTACAAACTTTAGAACCCTGTAAATTTAGTAATAGTGCTTCTAGTTGCTGGAGTTGTTCTTCACGCCCTGTAAAATTAGGTGTATCTGACTGTGGCAGAAAAAAAGGGACATGTGATGAGGATTCCGTATTGGAAACTCCCCAAAACTCTTGCTCCCATTTCTCAGTTGTTAGCGCTTGAACATTGTCTGCAAGAGCAGTAAGGATAAGTCTGTCCTCCAACCCTATCCAACCACTCTCGACTAGGTTTCTTAAAAAAGAAACCAGATTTGCCTGCCCTTCAGAGCGCAACTGTTCGATTAATCCAATAAAAAATACAGGCTTAATTCCCTCGTAGCTGATTTGGCTCTCTAGGCGATCAAACCCTAGCGTAGCTAATAATGCTTTACGCTGCGGAACTGTTTCTATATTCGGGATTCCTGACAAAAACTTCAACAGTTCCGGTTTCAAGGGCATCGTAAAGGCTTCCTAGTCAATGGATTTGAGACTTTGAGTTTCTAATTGGCTGCTAAATTCACCAATTCTCTAATCTCTGAGGGCAAATCCGCTAAAATCCTCTCTATTACTATACCTTCGTTTCTAAAGTAACGTCTCTGGGTTGTGGGTTCAGGGATATTACCACCTGCATGATGAAGGGCAACAACCTCCCATCCATCGTTTAAGACTGGCGATCCAGAAGAGCCGTTTAGGGTAGAGGTAACATACTGCACTACATTGCCTCCAATATACTCAACAAAATTATTTTGAAAGGAAATTTCTTTGGGTCGTCCTGCTGGATGCTGAATGATGTTCACTCGCTCTCTGCGCTTGATATTTCTTGATAATAAGGGCAACCATCCCCATTTCTGCCCAGGTTCCCCATCAAGTTGAACCAGGGTATAGTCTAGATTCTGATTGGTATGGAACAATCCACTAGGCTTTGCGTGATATTCTTGACTAGGCTGAGAATGTCCTTGAAAATCATCTTCGTAGTTAAAGCGAAATATGGAATTTAATAATAAATCTGAACTCGGCAAAACATGATTATTTGTAAGCAATAAATCTTCAGCCACTAAAAAGCCTGTTCCTGACCAACGCTCATAACTAGACTGGACTCCAATATAAGCAACTGATCGCGCGACCTCTTGTCCTCTTTGTAAAAAGGCAATGGGGCGTAGCGTATTTTCGCCAATAATCTGTTCCAGAACATCTGCTGTCGTTTCTCCACCTTTCCACTGACCAATATCAGGGAGTGCGGCGATCGGTGTCATCATGTCGTACTTTGTTAGCAACCCATTCAGGAATTCTTGCTGCTGAACCCCTACAAAGCCCTTGAGAGTGTTGAGAAATAGCCCTAGTACCTTATGACTATAAGTTAAACGCCCATAGTTTGATAGATAGCTAACAATTTCACTGACTGCTACAAAGGAAGCACCCGACAGATCGATCATGGGTGCCAACTGCTTCAGACCAGCCAATTCCAGGATTTGTAGACGCGATCGCTCTGTTGCTAACTCTGGTAGATCCTTAAGCAAGGTAATTAAGGACTTGCGATCGTCGATATCTAAATTGATCATTGTCTAATGCTCCGCAGCTCAAAACCTTTACCAGGTTACTCAGCTATATATTTATACTATAAATAAATTTAACCCTTTTTCTATTAAAGGCATTTTGAGTTGCAGATATAAAGCCTGTTTTACTTCTGACTCTTGACTTCTAAACTATGCTGCAATTTGCAGGGTAAGCTGATTTAAATTTATATAAATCTGGCTTGACAAATGGGCATAATTCACGAATTGCCCCGACGACATCTTTATTAAACGAACCGCATACTAAACTTCAAGATTTGCATCTAGGCGATCGCACACATATTACACTGTCGATTGAGATATATAGTAATTTTATTTTATTTGTGAAAATTACAACACTTAGATCCTCGATTTCTCTAAGAAGTCGAGGCTCTCGTTGTTCACGGTTGCAGGAGTTCTTTTATTGGCAATACCTTCGCCAATTTACGAGGCTGAGTTGATATATTAACGTCCTGTTCTCAAAGGTTTGGCATAAACAATAAGTCCTAAAAATTCCTTCAAGGTTTCCTGCAAGCATTTTTTCAGGTATTCCCAGCAGTATCAAGGGTTTTAGCTGACAAGCTACCTTGTATGAGTCATTTTGTCGTTTTTGCCAAAATTTTTGTAGGCTCTTATTTTGGCAAAGGTATTGCTGTTATCGCAGTATTTTGGAAACTGCTGAAGACCCATCTGAAGAGACTGTGCCATTTTTTGGTATTCACCAAGCAGGTATTATTACCCCTGTCCCGGCTTCGGCTCTGATGGTGGCATTTGACACAACAGCTAAAACCAAAGCGGATTTGGTGCGGTTGTTTCAAATTCTGAGCGATCGCATCACTTGCAGATTTACCACCAGCTAACTGCGCTAGTTTTTCCACCTAGTAGTTACCGCGATCGCACTTGAGATTGGCTCAAAGTAATCTTAGTTATGATGGTAGATATAAGCCTTGTTGTTGAGTCTCAATTTTAAATAGTAGATCGTTTTTATAGGTGAGCATTATGAGCAATAACCTTCCAGCAGACGCTGCAAAAGGTTTTAACTTAGGTGAGACTTCGATAAATCAGGAGTCGCCTTTTGTGGAAAGTGACGGATTGCTCTTATATAAACAAAAGTGCAAGACTCCAGAATTCTTAAACTCATGCTTTTACATACATCTATTTGGTGAACGAGTTGTCGTAGATCACTATGTACTGTTGTTTCCTGATTCAGACACTCTCACAGACTACGCTAAGACTCTGATTGACTACGATGCCAAAATCACAGAAGGGCCAGGAAAATGGCCTGATGATTTTTGTCCTGAGCAAAACCTATTGCCCGAAGATGCTAGTATGTACTTTCTCTCAGCTTTAATGCCGTCAGGCATGATTTTGGTACTGCTTGCGCCGAATGCGCCAGATGAAAAGATCGCCAGCTTATTTGAGGAGAAAGGTTTTAATACTGTCCATCACGTTGCCATTCTTGTTGATGATATCTATACAGCAGCAGAGGCATGGCAGAAGAAAGGCTTTATTCCTCTGTCTATGACTCCTCAAGAAGATGGTTCCTTGTGCCAATGGTTTTTCCGCAACTGGGCAGGGCAAATTATAGAGCTAATCTGCCGCCGACATATGGGTAGAGAGACTTTTTCCTGCGAGAATATCGCTGGTTTACGCCTTTCAGAATTGGCAGCCTAAACTTGTCAAGTATCCTTCGCGCGACGGTGGTTAGCAGCTTGTAATAATAGAGATTCTGCAAAAGCGATCGCATCAGTTGCAGATTTACCACCAGCTAACTGCGCTAATTCTTCTCGACGGGTGTTTAAATTATCCAAGGTAGTAACTCTGACAACGGTACGCTGTTCGGCATTATCATTGTTGGCTTTTTTACCTTTTCCTTGATTGATAGTTTGCTTATCTACGCGAAAATGCCGATCCGCCATTGCCGCAACTAAAGGTTGATGGGTAACACATAACACTTGGTTGCGTTGACTTAGTTGGTATAATTTTTCCGCGATCGCTTGGGCTACCCTTCCCGAAACCCCGACATCAATTTCATCAAATACCAATGTCCCGGCTACATCAACTTGAGAAAAACAAGCTTTCAGCGCCAGTAAAAAACGGCTCATTTCGCCACCAGAGGCAACTTCTGTTAAAGGTTGCAGTGGTTCACCGGGGTTGGAACTAAATGTAAAGGTAATTTTGTCTGCTCCCATCGCAGTTGGGAAAGCTGGTAATATTTCAACCAGAAATTTCACCTTTTCCATCGCTAGGGGCTTGAGTTCAGCTATCAAACGCGATTCTAAATTAGCAGCCGCCTTACTCCGCAATTGAGTTAACTGATTACTTGCTTGAGTAAGTTTCTCAAAACACGCTTTTTCTTGCTGTTCTAACTTTTCGATAGATTGTTCACTGTCGTTAAGTTGGGCTAATTCCCCTTGGATACGTTGGTAATAAGCGATCGCTTCTTTTAGTGTCGGCCCATACTTGCGGCAAATTTGCTTTAATTCCTGAATCCGTTCTTCCACCTCTTCCAATCGGTGCGGATCTGCTTCTAAACCATCTCCATAAGCATTAATTTGCCTTCCCACTTCCATTACCGCAGCTTGCGCTTCCCGTACCAACTCCAATAGAGGTTGTAGTTGGTTATCGTATTCCACCATGTCATTTAATGTCGCCTCACTGTCTCCCAATAAATCACCTGCGGCGGGAGTTTCATGATCGTTTTGATACAAAGCCTGATAAACCTTGTAACTCATTTGTTGCAAATCGACGACATGATTCAGGCGTTCCCGTTCTTGTCCCAACTGTTCCAATTCATTAGGTTCGCCCAGATTCGCTGCTCCCAATTCCTGCACTTGATAAGTAAGCAAGTCGAGTTGTTGCAATCGTTCCCGTTCCGATGTCCGGCGTTTTTCTAGTGCTAAATGCGCCTGTTGGTAAGCACTGAAGCTTGCGGCGACTTGATGACGCTGTTGCATCAGGGAGTCACCCCCATATAAATCCAACCAATCGCGGACTTGGGCAAATTGTCCCACTTGTACAGTTTGACCTTGGGCGGTGATTTCCACCAAGCGATCGCGCATTCCTGCCATGATCTGCCGATTTACCAACACACCATTCACCCGCGATCGACTGCGGACATTACTCGTAGTGGCTGTGATTTCTCGGCTAATGACTACAGAATTTTCATCAAGCAAATCTATTTCTTGTTCGGTCAACCAAGCGGCTAGGGGAGGGTTTGAGGTGAAAGTAGCTTCTACCATCGCCCGACTTGTCCCCGTGCGAATGACTCTACTAGAGACTTTACCGCCCAAAGCAGCATCAATGGCATCTAAGATAATCGATTTTCCAGCGCCGGTTTCACCTGTTAACACATTTAGTCCCGCGCCAAATTCTAATTCCAATTGGTCAATTAGGGCAAAGTTTTCAATTCGCAAGCAAAGCAACATCAAGCCAAATTCTCCATGAGGGCAGATGCCGGATACTTCTAATTTACAGGATAATAAGTCTCATCTTTGAGCAACTAGCAATACCTAATACTATTGAACTAGTATGCCCGTTTAAGTGTAGCAGACTAGTGGGGAGTGGGGAGCAGGGAAAGAAGCAAGGGAGCAAGCTTGCCGTGAGCGTAGTCGAACGAAAGCAGGAAGCAAGGGAGAATTTTCCCCTTTGCCCCCGCACCCTGCCCCTCTGCCTCTTTCAATTCCCAATTCCCAATTTCTAAACATATTGTTACAATACTTAATGTGATCGTTCTGACTGGTGGCCTTCTTCATGATTGTTAAGACACTTCCCCCTAGTTCCCGACCGATTCAGGAGGATAGTCGCAACGGCACAAATCGCCGAGGCGACGAACCCGACGTTATTGATGTAGTGCCAGAAGATGGTACATCAACGTTAGTTGTACGCTCACCAAGACTCTTAGCAGCCCAAAAGGTGAGAACAGCAGCCCAACCTGAGACGCTTTACGATCCCGTGGGCATAGCGGCACATTATCAAAATAGAAAAGTACAAGTTTTACGGCGGATTTTTGCCGTGTTGCGGCCAACTCTATCCTTTGTGTTTGGATTGTGGTCAGATAGTAAACGGGGAATTGTCGTCAAAAATGACCGCCGCCGAGCCACTCAGCTACGAGTATTGCTGACCCAATTAGGGCCTGCTTATATCAAAATTGGACAAGCTTTATCCACCAGACCGGATCTAGTTCCTCCCGTATACCTAGAAGAATTAACTAAATTACAAGACCAATTACCGCCTTTTCCCAACGAAATTGCTTACCAGTTTATTCAAGAAGAATTAGGCGCACCTCCAGAAGAGGTTTACGCCGAACTCTCGGCGCAGCCAATTGCTGCGGCTTCATTGGGGCAAGTGTATAAAGGTAAGCTAAAAACTGGTGAAGAAGTCGCTGTTAAAGTTCAACGCCCCGACTTAAGAGAGGGAATCACCATTGACTTGTATATTTTGCGTAACCTCGCCGCTTGGGTGCAGAAAAAAGTCAAACGGGTAAGAAGTGACTTAGTTGGGATTCTTGATGAATTAGGCGATCGCATTTTTGAAGAAATGGATTACATCCATGAAGGTGAAAATGCCGAGCGATTTTTCGAGTTATATGGTCATATAAAAGACGTATACGTACCGAAAATTTACTGGGAATACACCAATCGTCGCGTCCTGACGATGGAGTGGATTAACGGCACTAAATTAACCCAGACAGAAGAAATTAGTGCCCAAGGGATAGATGCTCGTTATCTCATTGAAGTGGGTGTGCAGTGTTCCCTGCGCCAGCTGCTAGAACATGGATTTTTCCATGCAGATCCCCACCCTGGTAATTTGTTAGCGACAACCGATGGCAAATTAGCTTATCTCGACTTTGGGATGATGAGCGAGATTAAGCCACCACAGCGTTATGGTTTGATTGAAGCGATCGTCCACGTTGTCAACCGCGACTTTGAAGGATTAGCAAAAGACTACGTGAGGTTAGATTTCTTATCACCAGAAACCGATTTAACACCAATTATCCCAGCTTTTGCCAGAGTTTTTGCTGATGCCCAAGGAGCCAGCGTTGCCGAACTCAACATTAAAAGCATCACCGATGAACTATCAGCCTTGATGTATGAGTATCCTTTCCGCGTACCGCCCTACTACGCTTTAATTATTCGTTCCCTGGTGACGCTCGAAGGTATTGCAATATATATAGATCCAAACTTTAAAGTTCTCAGCGAAGCTTATCCCTACGTTTCTAAACGTCTGTTAACAGACCCAGCACCGCAATTAAGAGCATCATTGCAAGATTTGCTATTTAAAGATGGCAGATTTCGCTGGAATCGCTTAGAAAACTTGTTAAAAAATGCGCGTAATAGTCAAGACTACGACTTTAATTTATTGCTAAATCAAGGGATAGAATTTCTATCATCTGAACGTGGTGCTTTTATTCGTGACAAGCTAGTAGATGAATCTGTTAACGGACTCGATGCTTTCGGGAAAAATGTTTTACATAACTTTACCTCCTTGTTACGAGAACGGGTAGGATTGACAGCAGTTAATAAAACTCCAGCAGCTACAGTTGAGCAACAACAAACCTTCGAGCATATAAAACGTATATTAGGTATTCTCCGAGAAACAAGAGGCTTTGACCCAGTGCAAATTACATCCCAAATTACTCAGTTATTGGTAAATTCAGATGTACAACGTTTAGGTCAACAAATTGTCAACCGCTTCACGCAGAAAGCTGTGGCCAGGTTAATTCGGCAATTATTGGCATCTTAATAAAAGTTATGAGTTAAAAACTTTATTTAACTCATAAATCATTCATTCTAGAACACCAATCCAGTAATCCTCGAAGAACCTCTCCCCCTACCCTCTCCTACAAGGAGAGGGGAGTTTAGCTCTCCCAACGCTAGTAGGGAAGGGGGCTGGGGGATTAGGTTTTTGATTACTGAATCGATGCTCTAGTAACTATATAACCCAACTCTTCTAGCTTTTCTAAGACTTTAGTTGCACTTTGAGCAACGCTTTCCTGGTTAGTTTTACATTCGACTTCAGGGCAGAGTGGTATTTCATAAGGATCGTCAATACCAGTAAAGTGCTTAATTTCTCCTGCTCTTGCTTTTTTATATAACCCTTTTACGTCTCGCTGTTCACAAACTGCCAATGATGCGTTGACGTAAACTTCAATAAAAAATGGAGTCATTTGGCGCACTTCTTCCCGAATTTCGCGGTACGGTGAAATTGCCGAAACCAATACAATGACATTATTTCTGGCAAGAAGTTGAGCTACAAAGCCAATGCGCCGAATATTCTCTTTTCGATCCTCTTTACTGAAACCCAATCCTTTGCATAGGTTTTGACGTACCGCATCACCGTCCAGAACTTCAACTCTGTATCCCTGTATCCGCAGTTCCTTTTCCACGAATTGACAGATAGTAGTTTTACCTGCACCACTCAA
This sequence comes from Nostoc sp. ChiSLP03a, assembly GCF_034531215.2. Classification (NCBI taxonomy): domain Bacteria; kingdom Bacillati; phylum Cyanobacteriota; class Cyanophyceae; order Nostocales; family Nostocaceae; genus Nostoc; species Nostoc sp. ChiSLP03a. The sequence continues at coordinate 46,650 of NZ_JAVRBQ020000096.1, read as the reverse complement.
ACCAGTGAACCATACTGTCACACCACACTCTTGTTGTCTCATCCTACTTTCGTCGTAAATTTTAAATGGCACACTAAAAAAGTTTTTTAAGTAATTGTGAGTCAAATAGTAATTTTATTTTTATAATCCTTTTTTAGCAGGAATTTCAGCAATTGCAAGGCACCCTATGTCAACCTTGCTACTTTTACCTTTATTGATTTCGAGTGAAAAATCGCATAGTTATACGTATTTAGGCTAAATATTTAATACGAAGCATGAGGATGTATACGACAAGCTACATCTACGCATTTTCTCTACCCTAACAACATAATTTGCCGTTATAGTAACAAAACTTGCCGATCGAGTTTTTAAATTATTGAAGTTTTAACTAATTTTTACATTCAGTATATATACAGTTTATTTTTAAAGAAAAAAGTCTTTATTATAACAGTAGATTACCAAACAATATTTAACGCTAGGACATTATAAAAAACTAAGTTCAAAATATCTGCAAAGTTAGATCCAGTGCAGCTTTATGGCGGTGCGACCTATTTTCTGGGGTCGATTCCTTTAAGTACTGTTTCTGGTAGAAGCTTGTTTATTGACAATGATGGCACGCTTAGTGGTCTGTGCCATCAATTCTGAAAGTTTCGTAGTGAACGATTTATCAGTCAATTTCAAGGGTTTTAGTCCTGACTACAAACTTTCACAACTCATCAAAACTAATGACATCAATCACTAGTACACTTTGGCATAAATTTGTTCACCTTTAACCAGTTGCTTTGAGCAACTTGTCTGCTTAATTGAGGTGATAGCTGGATTTACGCCATGCTGTACTAGTGCTTTGTGCCAGTAATTTTCGAGGTTCGTAGTTGGTAATTAACCGCTCAATTTTAAGGGCTAGAGCCACTGAGTACATTTTGTATTTAACTAAGTCTAAAGTTCCTCAACAAAATTTGAAATTTAATTCAACTGATTTATGTTGTCCACTTTTCCTACTACTACGCCAGAAGAGAATAACTTAATTCAATGTGATGCCGATCAGGGATTTATTTCCTGGCTAAGTCAAACCGGAGGTTCAATTGCCATCACCACCTACCAAGCTGGAAAACTGGCACTAGTAGGCTGGAATGGGGAACAGATAACCATGCTGTTACGCCAATTTTCTAAACCAATGGGATTGGCAGTGAATGGTTCACAACTGGCGCTGGCTACCCATCACGAAGTCTGTTTATTAGCCAATGCCCCCGCCTTAGCTTATGAGTTTTTAGAAGACCAGCCCGGACGCTACGATGCCCTTTATCTGCCACGGATGACATATTTTACAGGCGACCTTAATATTCACGACCTGGAATTTGGCAGAGAAGGGCTGTGGATCGTCAACACCCGCTTTTCGTGTCTTTCTGCTTTGAGTCCAGACTTTAGCTTTGTACCGCGCTGGCATCCGAAATTTATTTCTGAAGTAGTGCCAGAAGACCGATGTCACCTGAATGGATTAGCGATGGTGGATGGCAAACCCAAGTATGTGACTGCCCTCGGTGCGACAGATACCGTCGGAGGATGGCGGTCGGGCAAAGCCAACGGTGGAGTCGTAGTGGAAGTAGAGAGCAATGAAATTATTGTAAATGGATTATCAATGCCCCATTCTCCAATTTGGCATGACGGGTTTTTGTGGTTACTCAACTCTGGCGCAGGAGAAATTTGGCGCATTCATCCAGAATCAGGAGACCAACAAGTAGTTTGTGTACTCCCTGGATTTCTGCGGGGGTTGTGCTGCGTAGGATATTACGCCCTAGTCGGACTATGCCAGATTCGGGAACGGCATATTTTCGGAGGGTTGCCCATAACCCAACGGTTTGAGAAGTTGCTCTGTGGTGTGGCAGTCGTGGATTTACGAAATGGGCAACAGGTGGGAATGCTGAAGTTCACCGCAGGCTGTCAAGAACTTTATGATGTACAGTTTCTTGCTGGTGTACAGCGTCCGATGGTTTTGAATCAGGAACGAAAAGAAATCCGCCAAGCATTTACTGCACCAGAGTTGAATTATTGGCTGCGACCGAGTGCAGTGATTCCTAATGACTAAGAAATCTGTTTAATCAGGCTGTAATTGTTGAAATCAAATTTTTAGTTTTTTCAGAGGTTTTTTCATGAATGAATTCAAAGTCAATACTTACACCAACAATAATCAAATTAATCCCGCAGTCGCAATGGATGCTGATGGGGACTTCATCATTTCCTGGACTAGCAATGGTCAGGATGGGTCTGGCTATGGGGTGTATGCTCAACGCTACAACAGCACTGGTGTGGCTGTTGGGGGCGCATTCCAAGTCAATACCAACACCAGCGGCAATCAAGTTAACTCTACAGTAGCGATCGATGCCGATGGCGACTTTGTTATTTCCTGGCAAAGCCAAGATGCTTCTGGCAGTGGGATATATGCCCAACGCTACAACAGTTCTGGGGCAGCTATTGGGGGCGAATTTCAGGTCAATACCTCCACTAACAACAATCAAGTCAACCCCACAGTAGCGATGGATACCAATGGGAACTTTGTCGTTTCCTGGCAAAGTTATGGTCAGGACGGATCTGGCTATGGAATATATGCCCAACGCTACACCAGTGCTGGGGCAGCTATTGGCGCCGAATTCAAAGTCAATACCCAGACCGCAAACCCTCAATATAACCCCACAATAGCGATGGATGCAAATGGGGACTTTGTTATTTCCTGGCAAAGCTATTATCAGGACGGGTCTTATTTGGGCATATATGCCCAACGCTACAGCAGTGCTGGGTTAGCTATTGGGAACGAATTTCGGGTTAATACCTACACTCAAGGCAATCAATTTAACCCTACAGTAGCAATGGATGCCACTGGGGACTTTGTAATTTCTTGGCAAAGCTATGGTCAGGACGAATCTGGGAATGGCATATATGCCCAACGCTACAACAGTTCTGGGGCAGCTATTGGGGGAGAATTCAAAGTCAATACCCACACCGACGGCAATCAATTTAACCCCACAGTAGCGATGGATGCAGATGGGGACTTTATCATTTCCTGGACTAGCAATAGTCAGGACGGCTCTGGGGATGGCATATATGCCCAACGCTACAACAGTGCTGGGGTGGCTATTGGAGGCGAATTTCTGGTCAATACCTACACTAGCAACAGTCAAACTAACCCCACAATAGCAATGGATGCCACTGGAGATTTTGTAATTTCCTGGCAAAGCGATGGTCAGGACGAATCTGGGAATGGCATATATGCTCAACTAAACAACAACAGTGGGGCTCCTCCGACAATCACCCCTAGTTCTGCTTCTGCCCTGACATACACCGAGAACGCCACTACAGCTATCGACTCAGGTATCACCGTCAGCGACACAGACTCCGCCAACCTGGCTAGTGCCACCGTCAGGATTACCAGTGGTTTTACCTCTGCTGAAGACATCCTCGCCTTCACCAACCAAAATGGGATTACGGGCAGCTACAACAGCAGTACAGGAATCTTAACCTTAATCGGCAGTGCCACCGTTGCTAATTATCAAACTGCACTGCGTTCCATTACTTATACCAACAGCAGTGATAACCCTAGTACTACACCTCGTACTGTTAGCTTTCTAGTTAATGATGGGACTGCTAATAGTACCGCTGTTACCCGCAATATTAATATTACGTCGGTAAATGATCTAGCCATCGCTATTGCCACGAGTTCTGCCTTATCATATACCGAGAGCGCAACTACAGTACTTGACTCAGGCATTACCGTCAGCGATGTAGACTCCCCCAACCTGGCTAGTGCCACCGTCAGCATTACCACTGGTTTTGCCTCTGGCGAAGACATCCTCGCCTTCACCAACCAAAATGGGATTATCGGCAATTACAACAGCAGCACAGGTGTTTTAACTTTAACTGGCAGTTCCACCGTTGCTAACTATCAAGCTGCACTACGTTCTATTACTTATACCAACAACAGTAATAACCCCAGTCTTACACCTCGTACTGTTAGCTTTACAGTTAATGATGGGACTACTAATAGTACTGCCGTTACCCGCAATATTAATATTACGGCAGTGAATGATGCACCTATTGCTACTGCCACCAACTCTGCCTTGGCATACACCGAGAACGCCACTACAGTCATTGACTCAGGTATCACCGTTAGCGACGTAGACTCCGCCAACCTGGTTAGTGCCACCGTCAGCATTACCAATGGTTTTGCTTCTGCTCAAGATACTCTCGCCTTCACCAACCAAAATGGTATTACAGGCAGCTACAACAGTAGCACAGGCGTTCTAACCTTAACTGGCAGTGCCACCGTTGCTAACTATCAAACTGCACTGCGCTCCATTACTTATACCAACAGTAGTGATAACCCCAGTACTACACCTCGTACCGTTAGCTTTGTCGTCAATGATGGGACTGCTAATAGTGCTACAGTTACCCGCAGTATTAATATTACGGCGGTGAATGATGCTCCTGTTGCTGTTAACGACAAAATCACCACAAACAAAAACACACCCGTTATCATTAGCGCTACAAGCCTGTTAAGCAATGATACAGATGTTGATATTAGTGACGTATTGAGCATTACTGGCTTCACCCAACCTAGCCAAGGAAGCTTAGTTAACAACAACAACGGTACTTACACTTATACACCTAGCCAAAACTATTATGGCTCTGACGGCTTTACTTACACCATAAGTGATGGGCATGGAGGCAGTAGCACTGCTACTGTCAACTTGACCATTAGTGAAATCACCCCTCCGATTAATGGCACTTCAGGTGCAGATAAGCTGACTGGTACAGTGAACAGCGATAGCATCTCAGGATTGCTAGGCAATGACACGCTCCAAGGATTAGGTGATAGTGACACACTTGATGGCGGTGATGGCAATGATTCCTTAGATGGTGGTACAGGAACTGATAGCCTCATCGGTGGTAAAGGCAATGATACTTATATTGTGGACAGCATCGACGACACCATTACTGAAGGCTTAAATGCGGGCACAGATTTAGTCAAGTCTTCGGTGAGTTGGGTGTTGGGAGTTAACCTGGAAAACTTGACTCTGATTGGAACCGACGCAATAAATGGTACTGGTAACAGCCTTAATAATATTCTGACCGGAAATACTAGTGCTAACATCTTGAGCGGAGAAGTTGGCAATGACACCTTATTAGGTGATGCAGGCAATGACACATTATTGGGCGGTGTAGGCAACGACATCTTGGATGGAGGTACAGGAGCTGATAGTCTTAATGGTGGAGTCGGCAATGACACTTATATCGTAGACAATCTCGGTGATACGATTACTGAAGGCTTAAATGCAGGCACAGATTTAGTTAAGTCTTCCGTGAGTTTTGTGTTAGCAGATAACGTGGAGAACTTGACCCTGACTGGAACCGGAGCAATAGATGGTACTGGTAACAGCCTTAATAACATCCTGATTGGAAATACTGGTGCTAATAAGTTGAGCGGAGGAGATGGTAACGATAGTCTCTTTGGTAGCTCAGGCAATGACACATTATTGGGCGGTGCAGGTAATGACACCTTGGATGGAGGTTTAGGAACTGACAGTTTTGATGGTGGAGCCGGCAATGACATTTATACTGTAGATAACCTGAACGATTCTATTACTGAAGGCTTAAATGCAGGCATAGATTTAGTTAAGTCTTCGGTGAGTTTTGTGTTAGCAGATAACGTGGAAAACTTGACCCTGACTGGAACCGGAGCAATAGATGGTACTGGTAACAGCCTTAATAACATCCTGATTGGAAATACTGGTGCTAATAAGTTGAGCGGAGGAGATGGTAACGATAGCCTCTTTGGTAGTTCAGGTAATGACAGTTTGTTAGGCGGTGCAGGCGATGATACTTTGGATGGAGGTGCAGGGATTGATACTCTCAATGGTGGAGCCGGTAATGACATCTACACTGTAGACAATGTTAGCGATATTATTACCGAAGGCTTTAATTCAGGCACAGATTTAGTCAAGTCTGCTGTGAATTGGGTATTAGGAGAGAACTTTGAGAACTTGACCCTGACTGGAAGCGCGACAATTGGTACTGGTAACAGCCTTGATAATATCCTGGTCGGAAATGCTGCTGCGAACACCTTGAGCGGAGGAGATGGTAACGATAGCCTTTTTGGTAGCTCAGGCAATGACACCTTGTTGGGTGGTACAGGCGATGACACCTTGGATGGAGGTACAGGAATTGATAGTCTCAATGGTGGAGTCGGCAATAACACTTATATCGTAGACAATGTTAGCGATATTATTGTTGAAGGCTTAAATGCAGGCACAGATTTAGTTAACTCTTCGGTAAATTGGGTCTTGGGAGATAACCTAGAGAATTTGACTCTGATTGGAACTGGGGCAATCACTGCTACTGGTAACGGTCTTAATAACATCCTGATTGGAAATACTGGTGCTAATACGTTATCAGGAGGAGATGGTAGTGATAACCTCTTTGGTGGTTCAGGTAATGACAGCTTATTAGGCGGTGTAGGAAACGATAGCCTCTTTGGTGGAATTGGTAAAGATACGCTGACTGGTGGAGCTGGACAAGATAGCTTATATCTGACTGATACCCGCACTGGAGGCTATGATACTATTACTGATTTTACTGTTGGAGATGATACTATCTTCATTTCTAAGGCGGAATTCGGGCTGACCCAATCTCAGGATACGACACTCGATTCGGGCTTATTCCGACTTGGTACGATCGCTACAGCTGCAAGCGATCGCTTCATCTACAATCAAAGTACGGGTAATCTATTCTTTGATAAAGATGGATTGGGTGGTACAGCGCAAGTTCAAATAGCCCAGTTATCGAATAAAGCACTGCTTAGTAATGCAAATATTACTGTGATTGCCTAACTTTACTAAGACAATTAACCTAGCATAAACTTATGTAGAGACGTGAATTTCGCGTCTCTATACGCCTTTGGGGTGCTGTGGCTTTATAAGCAACACAATTAGCTTTTAACTTTCCTCTTGAGAATAACCGTTTTTTTCGCGTTTGAGGCTTTCTTCTAAAGCTTGAATTTGTTCGCGACGAGCTTCCAATTCTAAGGAACGCCGCGCTAAGTCTTGATTTTGTAATGTCAGGGATTGTCGCCAATGTTCTGCTCGTTCGGCTTCGTGCTGCAAAAATTCCGGGGTAATGCCGATGGTGAGGTAGTTTTGTACCAGGTGGAGTACCCAGTTGGTGGCGTCTTCTAGTCTTTCAATGTCGCCTGTAGGGGAAAGTTCTACTAGAACAAGCAAGTTCTCACTCATGATCTTTCCCTTTCCCAACAGAATGAAAGCTTCTTCGGGAATTATCGCCCACAAGTTATCAGCTTCTTGACGCGCCAATAAGCGTAACTGGTGCTGGTCTAAAAAATCGTTTTTACGCACCTGGGCTAGATATAGCATGAGGGTCGCTTCGCTCCAATTCAAAATTCAAAATTCAAAAAAAATTTAATAAAAAAATAAGTGCCAGAATGGATATTTGGATCTTGTTAATTGGTAATGGGTAATTGGGAATTATTAACACTTCCATTACCCATTACAGTTATCCTAAGCCACGCAGACTATGCCTACGATAACCCCTTGAGGCGATCGCGCAAAATTTCAGCTTGCTTCTGTGCTTCTGCTAAGGCATCCCGCGCCCCTTGTACCACATCAGCTCTAGCTCTATCTACGAAACTAGGATTGTTTAATCTGGTATTCAGGGATTGAACTTCGGCTTCAGCTTTACTTAAGCTTTTTTCTAGCTTGGCACGTACAGCTTCAATATCTACCACACCGCTTAGAGGAATTAGCACCTGTATTGTACCAATTACACCTGCGATCGCATTTTCTGGTTCTTGTGGTTGTTCTAATTCTTTCTGCGGAAAAAACTGTCTCCATAACTTTTGTCTAGCTTGAGCAGTGAGTAAATTTTGGCTAACAAACCACGCTGTGTAACCAAAACCAACTAGTTCAAAGAAAGTTCCGATGATGGGAATATCATCAATGGCATTTCCCGCAGCTAAAGCCACTCTACCAAAGACAATGGCCACGATAATTAAGCCAATTGTCTTCAAACCTCTTTGAGGTTTTTTCGCAGCAACAGTTTGGTTTTCTTGCTTGTCGGTAATAGTTAAAGTCTCAACCTTCGCCAAATCTTTAATATAAGACTGTCCAGCAGTGAGAATTTCCCGCTCCTTCTCGCTTTCAGTTTGCAAATTCGCTGTCACTTTTACCCCTGGCTTAATATCCGCCTCAGCCCGCAAATTCCGAATTGTGCGGATAGTAGCAATCAGTAATTCAAACTGTTCTTCTAAAGCTGAATCAATTAAATTTGCATCTACCTGGGGATAGATTTGTAATGGCAGAGTTTGCGGTGAATCTGCTGAATGTTGGGTGAGAGTTTGCCAAATTTCTTCGGTAATATGAGGCATAAAGGGATGAAGCAGTTTCATAATCCCTTCCAGTATGTAGCCGAGGGTTTGCTGTGCTACCCGCCGCGATACTGGATCGGCATCTGCTTGCAATCTGGATTTCACTAGTTCAATATATTGATCGCAGAAATCACCCCAAATAAACTCGTAGAGTCCTTTTGCTGCTTCCCCTAAACCGTAATTATCGATGTAATTAGTGGTTTCTTTGACAACTTGATGATACCGCGAGATAATCCAGCGATCGCTCAATTCGGTAGCTACTGGATTCCCCAATTGTTGCGGTGTCTGTCCATCCAAATTCATCATCACAAATCGGGCAGCGTTCCACAACTTATTTGCAAAGTTGCGGGATGCTTCCACTGATGCTGATTCATCCTTTTTGCGATCGTATTCTAAGCGGATATCTTGACCAGCACCAGCCACTTCTCGAATTAAGGTATACCGCAGGGCATCAGTACCATATTTGTCAATTAATAACAACGGGTCAATGCCATTACCTTTGGTCTTTGACATCTTCTGACCTTTTTCATCCAGCACCAAGCCGTGGATGTAAACCGTTTGGAAAGGCATTTGCTGCGTAAAATGCCCAGCCATCATTGTCATTCTGGCTACCCAGAAAAAGATGATGTCAAAGCCTGTTACCAAAGTGGTAGTCGGGTAGTAAGTTGCTAAATCTTGAGTTTGTTCCGGCCAGCCCAAAGTCGAAAACGGCCACAGTCCAGAAGAAAACCAAGTATCCAGCACATCTGGGTCTTGTTCTAGCTTGACATTTTCGCCAAATTGTAATTTTGCTTTATCCCAAGCTTCGGTTTCGGATTTCGCTACTACAAACGGCGTATTATCGGTAATTTGTCCATCCGTTTCACTGACAGCGTACCAAGCCGGAATTTGGTGTCCCCACCATAATTGACGAGAAATACACCAATCAGTGAGTTTTACTAGCCAATCACGATAGACCTTTGTCCAGCGTTGAGGAACAAACTCTGGAGAAGTTTGCTGGTCGAGGAATTCGAGAGTTTGGTCAGCTAGCGGGCGAATTTTGACGAACCACTGAGTCGAGAGGAGGGGTTCAATAGGTACTTTACCGCGATCGCTGTAGGGAACGGTATGTTTATAATCTTCTATCTTCACCAAAAAGCCATCTGCTTCTAAGCGAGAAACCACATTTTTTCTAGCAACAAAGCGGTCTTGTCCTTGAAACTCCCCAGCGTTGGCGTTGAGAGTGCCGTCTTTGTTCATAATGTTGATGAACGGCAGATTGTGACGCTTACCCATATCAAAATCGTTCGGGTCATGGGCGGGAGTTATCTTTACGCAACCCGTGCCGAAAGTGGGATCAACGTATTCATCCCCAATAATCGGAATTTCTCGTTGTAGAATTGGCAGAGTTAGAGTTTTGCCAATGAGATGTTTGTAGCGATCGTCATTGGGATTAACCGCTACAGCTGTATCGCCCAGCATCGTTTCTGGTCGAGTTGTCGCCACCTCTACAAAACCGGAACCATCGGTGAGGGGATAGCGGAAGTGCCAGAGATTTCCATTCACCTCTTGATTTTCCACTTCTACGTCAGACACAGCCGACCCAGAAGCAGGACACCAGTTAACTAAATATTCACCACGATAAATTAAGCCTTCCTCGTAAAGGCGAGTAAACGCCTCCACAACAGCCTTAGATAAACCCTCATCCAGGGTAAACCTTTCCCGTGACCAGTCCACCGAGACACCCAAGCGTCGTAGCTGATTCAGAATCGTTCCCTCAGACTCCGCCTTCCATTGCCAAGCGCGTTCTAGGAATTTCTCGCGCCCCAACTCGTAGCGAGTCTTACCCTCTTTTTTGAGTTGCTTTTCCAGCATAGTATGCACCGCGATGCTGGCGTGGTCAGTTCCGGGTAGCCATAGGGTATTACGTCCCTGCATCCGGTGGTAGCGCACGAGGGTATCAATCAACGCACTTTCAAAAGCGTGACCCATGTGCAAACTGCCAGTGACATTCGGCGGGGGAATGACGATGCAGTAGGGTTCGCCGCCTTTGTTGGGGTCAGCTTTGTAAACTTGGTTGTCTTCCCAGAATTTTTGCCACTTGGCTTCAGTGGAAAAGGGGTCGTAGAGACTGGGGAGATTGGGAATAGTTGCGGTCATGCGGGGCAAACTAACTATGGAAGGACTCTAATAAATTTTGCCACAGGGTTGGAGAGGGTTTGTTTAGCAATTCTCTAAATCGTGGATATACCCCTTAAAAAATCTATCTGGAAATGCGAAATCTATTTTTGACCCTTGTAGTTATCTTGCATAAATTCCGTAGCTGACATCTGTATATTCATCCAGAAAGACTCATGAAATTGAAACCAGGTTTATTTCAACTCATAGTATTCGTTATGACTGTATCGCTACTTGCTTCTTGTGCGACAACCCCAGAAGCAAGACAGTCAGATTGTATCTCCACAACGTCGCCAAATAAACAAGCTAATAACTGTTCTCCCTCATCTAATGGTAGCGGCAGATCAAGTGGTTACTCTGGTGGGAGTAGCATTAGAAGATTCGGTTCTGGTGATTCATCGGAGGCCGGGACTTCTAGGGGTTCTGCCAAGGGCCGTAGTGGTTTTGGTAGTTTCGGTCGCGGTGGTCATGCGGGTGGATAAGAGAGTTATGAATATTTTCAACAGTCCTCAACGAAAGCGTCTATTTCAGTCGATGAAAATGGGTTGGTACAACTTTGCTCCTATTGAAGAAGGAACAGGCATACCTCTAACTGACCAAGAAACACCTTACGCTCTTTATTATTGCCATAAAGTTTTACCGCAGACGATACAAGAAATTCAGCAAGCATCGGAATTAGTCGGTAGTGTTTTAACGCAAGTGTGGCAAATTATCCGCACTCTTGATGAGGATACACTACTTTACTATGGATTTCCGGAAGCTACCATCAAGTTAGTTAAATATGACTTCCTCGCACCATTTTGTATGCGTCTTGACTGGTGCTGGAATCAAGAAAAAGGGATAAAAAAAGTAGTAGAAACTAATCCCCAAACTCCTAGTTTTTGGTTTGAGTGTACGGATGGCAATAATAAAGTCGCCAGACATTTTGAATTGCAAGAACCAGATTTAGATGCTCAAAAACTCTTAAAAATAACACTTAATCAGCATGTAAATAGAGCCGCATTAAATTTGGGTAAACCAGTTACAGACTGTCGCATAGCATTTACAGCTTTGAATAATGCCGAAGATTTAGGTACTATGCGATGGCTAAGAAATTACTTGGAGTGCAAAAGTACCATTTTACCCTTAGAATATCTTGGCATCAAAGATGGTGAGTATCTATTTGACCAGAGAACAAAAAAACCCATAGATATACTCTTTATGTGGTATCCATTGGAATGGCTAATCCATGATACTGATGAAAAAGGCGAAAGATTATGGCCGGCTCTCGAGCAACTAATTTTTGATAATAAAATTGTGATTGTGAACTTTGGTTCTGCTTTTGCACTGCAACCAAAGAGTATATTTGCCCTAATTACAGACTTGGGATATGACTTTTTTTCTAACAAAGATGCTGGTACAGTCTGGGAATATTTTCCGAAAACATCACTGAGTGCAACAGCAATAGGTAATTCATACTTTGCTAAACCTATTTTAGGAAGAGAAGGTGAAGGAGGATTTGCAGTTAATTCAGGAAATATCTCTGTGCGTAGTAGTAATAATGACCCTTGGTATACACAACAGAATTATGTCTATCAAGAGTTATTAGAATTTCCTAAATTAGAAATTGATGGCAAGTCAATGACTCAAGTTTGGGGAGCTTGGCTATATAACAATGGTAATGACAAATTTATATCTGGAGGTGTAGGAATCCGCCTTTCTGAAGGGGAAATTACAGATAACTTATCCTATTGGTGTCCTATTGGATGCTAATTTTAATAACACCAATAATTAGAGGCAAACATGAAACCTCAAACTACCACCCCTTCGCCCTGGATATACATACCCACCCTCTACTTTGCCTCTGGCATACCTTACATCATTATCAATACAGTTTCAGTAATCTTTTACAAAAAGCTCGGAATAGATAATACTCAAATTGCCTTGTGGACAAGTTTTCTCTATCTACCTTGGGTCATCAAAATGTTTTGGGGCCCAATTGTCGATATTTATTCTACCAAACGTCAATGGATACTTTATACCCAATTTGCGATGTTCGCTTGTTTGGGTTTGATAGCTTTCTCCTTGCAACTGCCAAATTTCTTTTTCATCTCCCTTGCAACATTAACAATAGGAGCATTTATTTCTGCAACTTATGACATTGCCACAGATGGCTTTTATCTGTTGGCTTTATCTCCAGAACAACAAGCCTTATTTGTTGGCATTCGCTCACTGTTTTATCGAATGGCTGTCATTTTTGGCTCTGGAATATTAGTAGTCTTAGCAGGTCAGCTTGAAGTGTTTCTGAATAATATTCCTTTAAGCTGGACTATAACTATTGGTTTCTCAGCTTTAATTTTAGCAATCCTGTTTATTTTTCATCGCCTAATTTTACCCTTACCTGAATTAGATAACCAACGACAAATAGAAGCTAGGGAAAATATACCTTTTTGGTCAATCATCAGCTCATATTTTGCTCAAGATAAAATTCTAAATATTTTAGCATTTATATTGCTTTACAGACTTGGCGAAGCAATGCTTGTGAAGATAGCCTCTTTATTTTTATTGGATAAACTGGAAGTAGGAGGCTTAGGGTTATCAACATCAGATGTCGGGCTAGTCTACGGGACATTTGGGGTAATATCCCTAATCTGTGGAGGAATTTTAGGAGGCTTGCTAATTTCTAAATATGGATTAAAAAAATGTTTATTCCCTATGGCTTTAGCATTGAATTTACCAGATATTTTTTATGTGTATATGGCTTACACGAAGCCTTCACTAACATTAGTCTATCCCTTGGTTTCCTTGGAGCAATTTGGCTATGGTTTTGGATTTACAGCTTTTAGTGTTTATTTAATGTACATTTGCCAAGGCGAATATAAAACTTCTCATTTTGCCATATCTACTGGCATTATGGCTTTAGGAATGATGTTACCCGGATTAGTTAGCGGTTATCTGCAAAAAGCACTTGGCTATCCATTATTTTTTGTCTTGATTTGTTTGCTGACCATTCCTGGGATGATTGCTCTCTTTTTTATTCCTTTAAAAGAAGAAACAAAGCGTCAAAATAATTAAGATTATTGCAATCCATGAGTTATGTTTTGGGAATAGATGGCGGCGGTAGCAAGACTGTTTGTGTCTTGATGGATGATTTGCGTCAAGTGCTAGGTCGTGCTGAAGCAGGCCCATCTAATTATCAAAGTATAGGTATCGAAGCAACTTTACAATCTATTCAATGTGCAATTCACAATGCGGTTGAGGCAGCAATAATTACAAATTCTGTGAATATTGATGCGATATGTTTGGGTTTAGCAGGTGTAGGTCGTGTAGCAGATATCGAAGTAGTAAAAGGTTTTGTTAAAGAGTTAGAGAATAACAAATTGCCTATTAATTGGGCGTTACAGCCAGCGAATATTGTAATTTGTAACGATGCTTTAATTGCTTTAGTTGGTGGAATTGGTCAGCCTGTAGGAATTGTGGTTGCAGCAGGTACTGGTTCGATAGTTTTCGGACGAAATCATGAAGGAGAGACTAAGCGAGTCGGCGGCTGGGGGTATATTTTAGGAGATGAAGGTAGCGCTTATAAAATTGCGATCGCAGGCATGAACGCAGCATTAAAATCTTATGATGGACGAGAAATATCAACGAGTTTGATAGAGGGTTTCAAACAGCATCTTGATTTGGAAAATATAGAAGATTTAGTAGAAGTAGTATATCGCCGAGAATGGGGAGTTAAAGAGATAGCAGCTTTAGCACCAGTTGTAGATTTTGCAGCAGCGTCAGGTGATATAGTAGCGAATATGATAATTGATGATGCTGTAAAAGAGTTAGTAAAAGCTACATCTACAGTAATTGATGCAATTTTTACTGCCGACTCAGTTTTAGAAGTAGTCACAACGGGAAGTGTCTGGCGCGGTAGATGCAATATCCATGAAAGATTTGCAGCATCTCTTGTTAAGAAGTTTCCTAATGTAAAGGTAATTTTTCCCAGGTATGAACCTGCTTATGGTGCTGGTTTGTTAGCGTTGCAGACAACTCAAAATTGACGCGAAGAAAGCAATAATATAAGTTTTCAGTCTGCAAATATGCGCCCCAAGAAAGTTACTATTTCAGACCAAGCTGCGGTGCTAGCACTAGAATCATAACGATAACCGTCGTCGCGCATGAATGTATGTTCTGCTTCATACAAGAAAACTTGGTGAGGGATGTTAGCATTCTCAATTGCTTTGATTATGGTTTGGCGATCGCTATCTGGTATATGAGGGTCAAGAGTACCAAACACCATTAGCATCTCACCTTTGATTTCATTTACCCTCTGGATTGTATCGGCTACCTCTTTACCGTTGAAGCGCTAGAAATCCAACCATCCGCAGGACAAGAACCAATTCATTGGTGGTTGTTGACCACACATGAAGTTGTGTGTTTGGAACAGGCACTGCGAGTGATTCGGTGGTACGGATGGCGATGGAAGATTGAACAACTTTTTGCCACCCTCAAAAAAGCTGGATTAAATTTAGAAGCAATACAGTTAGAGTCTAGTATTGCTGTCCAACGCCTCACAATCCTTGCTTTATCCGTAGCCGTGCGAACCTTACAAATGGTTGAAGGGCACGACAATACTCAGCTTTCTGCCGAGCTTACCTAAACCCATCTGAATATGCCCCGGTCGAAGCCTGATATTTCCCAGAGTCCTCTGTAGTTGCGAACACTTTCGCCGCTCCACCCCCGGATACTCTCATAGCTTCTTCTTCACCTAGCTCGC
Organism: Nostoc sp. ChiSLP03a; assembly: GCF_034531215.2. Lineage (NCBI taxonomy): Bacteria > Bacillati > Cyanobacteriota > Cyanophyceae > Nostocales > Nostocaceae > Nostoc > Nostoc sp. ChiSLP03a. The sequence continues at coordinate 31,345 of NZ_JAVRBQ020000096.1, read as the reverse complement.
TAATAATGCCAAGGTCGCTAATATTGTATAAACTCGCTGGCGCCTGTTTTTGATGCATTACTAGTTCCTCACAAATTATATTTCAATATAAAATTAACAGTTTATTAAACGCTTGTAAACTGCTTTTTTCAACCATCCTACCTTTCCCACTTTTACAAACAAAACTTTAACTCACTGCTTTTTTCTTTCATCTTACTAAACCCACTTTTTTACACAAAGCGACTAGTCTGACGAATTCACCCGTTAAAAAAGCGAGGCTAGACTATCTTAAACTCCCACCGATAATAATAAAGGGGATAGATGACATTCGCTTGCTGCGAAGCACCCATACCCGAATAGCTGCCCAGATCATGAACCTGGAATCTATAGTCCGGTATCTAATAATCACAGTATCGACCGAGATATGTAGATTGTCACTGGGATAGATACTGATTTACGAAATACCTACGAAAAGATTGTTACACAATTACTCCTGTTCACCCTTAATTCCGCCTCCCATAGCCAACAGCGCCGTTCCATAAGCTGCTTCTGTGTACACTGACGCTACTACAGGAACCTGCAAATGACGCGTCCTAATCGCAGTCCAAGTGTCATTCGCCGCACCACCGCCAGCAGTATAAACACGACTCAATTTGTCTGCTCCCATTTGTTGTAATAATTCATACCCTCGCGCTTCTATGCGGGCAATGCTTTCTAATAAACCATGCAAAAATTCCACTGGGTTATCTGGGCGTGGTGACAAACGTGGGGCTAAATTGGGATCGTTAATCGGAAAGCGATCGCTTTAATACACTGTATGTACACCGTAGCCTTAAAAGGCGATGATTACGAAAATTATGGTTTTGTTGATGAAAAGAGTGTATCATCCAAGACGGTTTGGTTAAGGGAAGAGACGCGATAAATCAACGTCTCTACAAAGGGGTGATTCTTAACTAAACTGTTCAATAATTCCGCCACCTAACACTTTCTCGCCGTCGTACCACACCGCCGCTTGTCCGGGGGTGATACTGATTTGGGGTTCATCAAACACCAAACGCACACGGGAGTTTTCCAACGGAATTACTGTCACTGGTGTAGCCGTTGAACGATAACGAATTTGCACTTCGGCATGAATTGGGGTGGATGGTTCGGGAATGGAAACCCAATTTACCCGATTTACAGTGCATTCTGGCTGAGTTACCTTGGTGCGATCGCCTACTACTACTTTATTATTTTCCGCATCTAATTCAATCACATAGAGCGGTTCAGCAGCAGCAATCCCCAAGCCTTTGCGCTGCCCAATAGTGTAATGATGCACACCATCATGCTGTCCCAAAACTTTGCCTGTAACATCGACAATATCGCCTGTTTTGGGAGCTAAATATTTATCCAAAAATGCCCGCATGGAACCGTTACTTTCCACTAAGCATAAGTCTTGACTTTCTGGTTTATCAGCAGTTTTGAGTCCGTATTCAGTTGCAATGCGGCGCGTGTCAGTTTTTTCTAGTTCGCCTAGAGGAAATATCGTTGCTCTTAGTAAATCTTGAGACAAATCATAAAGGAAGTATGACTGATCTTTGTTGCGGTCAACAGCCCTTAATAACTGGTAACGTCCAGTTGCTTCGTCATAGCTAATTCGGGCATAATGACCAGTGGCAATGCGATCGCACCCCAATTCTTCACGAGCATACTGCACCATTGGCCCAAACTTCACCGTTTTATTGCACTGGGAGCAAGGCAAAGGCGTAATCCCAGCGCTGTAACCAGTTACCAGGTAATCGACAATATGCGTCTGAAAGACATCTCGAATATCCACAACCTGATGGGGAACACCCAATTGTTCACAGATATCAGCCGCGTCGATCATACCTTCAGAGCAACATTGACCTTTGCCTTTCATTAGCCAAAGAGTCAAACCAATCACTTCATAGCCCTGATGGTGCAGGATAGCTGCGGCGGTGGAACTGTCAACGCCACCAGAAAGACCAACGACGACTTTTTTCATACAAAGCACGACACGATATGCGTGGTTGTCCAATTGTAGCATATACTCTTCAAAGCCTTGCTACTAAAGCGCTTCAGTTTTAACGTCACTGAATTAGCGTCGGCATAGCCATCCTAGACATCGCTATTTACTCTTTCATCTAAGATTAATTACAGATGTATTTTTTGCCACGCAGATGAGGTAACTTTACGTTAACGCTATATAGTTGCTACAACGGTGAACTAATTAGTTCTTGATGAAAATTACTTAAAAATATTTTGATTACTTTCTAACTATTATGTCGAGAGGAATATCAAGTCAATTTATCTCATTTCAGATGTTGCGCCGAAATTCTCAGGGTTGGAAGCCCACTATGGCAGTTCTCTTTTTGTTAGTGGGAGGATTGTTAGTACTGATTCCCGACTCTACCCCAGCACAAGCACAAATTTCCAACAGCAACCTCTTACTGGCTCAAGAAGGTGAGATTTTACCGCCACCACCAATTCCCTTTGGTCAACAGCCATCACCGCAGTTACAACCAGCTCAACCACAGGACTTCAATCAACCGGAAGCGAACTTTCAGCCTATCCAAACAGTACAAGACACTCAATTTGAGCAGAATTTTCAGCCTTCCCAACCATTACCGAACAATCAATTTGAGCAGAACTTTCAGCCTTCTCAACCATTACCGAACAATCAATTTGAGCAAAATTTTCAGCCCTCTCAACCTCCACAATTTAGTCAATATAACCAGAACTTTGAGCGCTATTTAGTTTATGTTGATGGTAGTGATTTCCAGACACTACAAGCCATACGGCAGATTGAACCCAGTGCTTACATTCGCCAGTTCCAAGGTCGGACTGTAATTCAGTCAGGAGTTTTTAACAGAGTAGCCAACGCCCAACAACGGGTGAATGAGCTACAGTCACGAGGCATATATAACGCCCGAATTATCAGCTTTGGTAACGGACAAGAAATAAATGCAGACAATGGCAACTATAACTATAGAGACGATCGCAATAATATAAACGCTAATAGGCGAGTCTCTAGATATTATGTCGCCATTCCCACCACTTCCGAACAGTTAGGAGCGATCGCAGCACAACTTAGGCAGAATTTAAGCCAATTTACGCAAGATTTAGGACGATCCGGCGGAGTCATCGAAAGGACGCAACCACGAGGCCCGCACGTAGCAGTCGGGCCTTTCCAAAATCGATTTCAAGCTGAGGAATGGAACAAATATATCCGAAATATCGGATACGGTAATGCCAGAGTTTACTACGGAAAGTAAATAAGTCAGGAGTTAGGAGTGAGGGAAGTACACCAACGGCAAGCGCTCCAATGTAAGTATTATAGAATTTTAGGCAAATCAGTTGTAAATCATGTGACAGCTATCAGCCAAAATTTTTATAGAGACTCACACAAGTACAGTCAAAATGGATATAAAGAATGGCTTCGTTGGCGCTGTTGGCAACACCCCTTTAATTCGCTTAAACAGTTTTAGCGAAGAAACAGGGTGTGAAATCCTTGCGAAAGCAGAATTTCTCAATCCTGGAGGTTCCGTCAAAGACCGCGCCGCACTTTACATCATCGAAGATGCCCAAAAGAAAGGTTTACTTAAACCTGGTGGCACGGTTGTAGAAGGAACCGCTGGTAATACTGGCATTGGATTAGCACATATTTGCAACGCCAAAGGCTACAAATGCCTAATTATTATTCCCGATACCCAGTCACAAGAAAAGATAGACGCGCTGACAGCATTAGGAGCAGAAGTTCGTCCCGTCCCCGCTGTACCTTACAAAGACCCCAACAACTACGTCAAGCTATCGGGCAGAGTAGCTGCTGAGTTGGAAAATGCCATTTGGGCAAATCAGTTTGATAATTTAGCCAACCGCCTCGCCCACTACGAAACCACAGGGCCGGAAATTTGGACGCAGACAGATGGTAAAATAGATGCATGGACAACTGCAACCGGTACTGGTGGTACTTATGCTGGTGTAGCATTGTACTTAAAAGAACAAAATCCAGCAATTAAATGTGTTGTAGCCGATCCGCTAGGTAGTGGACTTTATAGCTATGTCAAAACTGGCGAAATCAAAATAGAAGGAAACTCCATCACTGAAGGTATCGGTAACGGTCGTGTCACAGCCAATATGGAAGGCGCACCTGCTGATGATGCCATTCAAATCGATGATCAAGAAGCTTTGCGAGTAGTTTACCAACTGCTGAGGAAAGATGGGTTGCTAATGGGCGGCTCAACGGGTATTAATGTTGCGGCAGCTGTTGCCTTAGCAAAGCAATTGGGGCCAGGACATACCATTGTCACCATCTTGTGTGATAGTGGTTCCCGGTATCAGTCGCGGATATTCAACCCGGAATGGCTAGCCTCAAAAGGACTTTCAATAAATTAGTTATTAGTTATTAGTCATTTGTCATTAGTTATTAGGCATTAGTCACTTGTACTAAGCCTAATCGTTGGCGCAGCCTTTCCAAGAGTTGATTGGTCATGAGCTTCCGACTTTTGACAAAAGACAAATGACGAATGACAAATGACAAAGAACAAATGACAACTCAACCATCAAACTTCCCCACAATAGACCAACCCTCTTCTTCTAAATGTGTGCGGGTTTGTCAAAATCGTACTTGTAAAAAGCAAGGTGCGGCCAAGGTTTTAGCAGCTTTTACAGCTTTGCCAATCCCTGGTGTAACTGTAACGGCTAGCAGCTGTTTAGGACAATGTGGCAATGGCCCAATGGTGCTGATATTACCCGATATGGTTTGGTATAGCGGCGTTCACCCTGATGAAGTATCTCTACTGATAGAAAATCATTTGCTAGGTGGTCAAAGAGTCAAACAGATGCTCTATTATCGGTTTCATCCCCAGAAAGAAAGCTAAATTTTTAATATTAAGCTCTGCAATCTTTTTGACTGAAGTGAGGCATCCAATGAATATCCAGCAGCTGCGTCAATCCTTAAAACAAAAGTGGCTTATTTACTACAAGCAAAATATTTCCTGGCTGGTTAAAATGCGAATTTGGGCCACTTACGATGGTCTGCGCCGCCCTTTGTCCGGTTTTATTTTGGCAACACTGTCTGTTTTAGAACCCCAGTTTGATGAAATACTTGCTTTTATGGTGGATCTCAATAACGATCCAGATAAAATAGTCGCTGCTTTAGGTCTTAACTTCAATCCCGATGAAGAGTTACGTTTAATCAAATCAGACCATTCTATGGCTATAAGCCAAGTTGAAAGCGAGCCGCCAGATGAGAAGCATTCTGAGGATAAACATCTATCATCGGCTGTAACTGCCAGCAAGATTGCGCTTCATTCTCTTGCTAAGACTCTAGATTCCAACTTGTCACGCACCGATGAACTTGTGCCATCAATTACAGCTACCACTGAAGTAGTTCGCACACGCAAACTTGAGTTGATAGTAGCAAATGCAACTAAAATTGCTCCAGATACTCCGGCAAAAACTTCATCCTCCGGTTTACTAAGGAAATATCAACCAGTACGCTGGCACTCTGGTCAGTTACCTTCAGGAGCATCGGCGACAATGACTAGTGAGGTTAACAGCAAAGCCAAAACTATGCCATCTGTGGCGTTAGCTACTGAGGTTAAAAGCAACGCACCACCTGTCCGAATCCCTGTGGGTGCATCGTTGGCAATTACCACTGAGATTTCTAGTAATGGTAAACCAGGGCGATCGCTAGCAACTACTACTGAGGTTAAAAGTAACGGTAAACATCCGAATATTAACTTACAAGAGGTTAAGAGCAAAATAAATTTACCAACTACAAATGCCCGTAGTATAGCTTCTTGGGTAGATGAATTTTGTTACGGCGCTAGGGAGAAAGAGAAAGATATCTTGATTTGAGTTACAGCAAAAGCCTTGGTGATTAGGATATCAACAGATGATAAAACTTAAATACAAAAAGACTTTCCACCCAGTCCCCAGTCCCTTGCTATAATTACGGATATTCGTGAGAAACAAACGGGATTTCTATGACTTCACCCTCAGTTTCTCCCACTTTGACTTTTAAACCTACACCACCAGCTTTGGTGCGAATGTAACCTAGTCCAAAGTAACCATCAGCGGTTTGGGTGTAACTAGTAAGTTTGCCAACCTTTTCATCTGCAACCGCGATCGCACTTCCAACTTCCACAGGGGCATTGAGGCGGATACCCAAAAGGTGTTGTTTTACACCTTTATATGTATTTAACCGAGCAATAGTTTCTTGCCCAATATAGCAACCTTTAGTAAAAGAAATTGTTTGCCACAAACCCACTTCTAGAGGATTGTAATCATCTGTGAGTTCCGCATCTGGGGCGGGGCGGCCTTGTAAAATTCGCAAAGCATCCCAAGCGCGATCGCTCATTTCTACCGCTCCTGCTTCTAACAGTTTGTTCCACACTGTTTCTTTGTCAGTATAAGGGAAAGTTAAGGTGTATCCGGGCGCAGCTAACCCGCTACCTACAGCAATCCGCACTCCTTCAGCCGGAGCGATCGTGTATACTTGGTGACTACCGTAAGGTTGTCCAATAAGTTCGCCAATACCCAACTTTTCTAAAACAGCGTCGCTTCCTGGGCCAATCAGGCTGAAGGTATTGGTGTATTGGGTAATATCAGATAATTCCACCTTGTCGGCATAGAAAATATATTTATCCAGCCATTCCATCAAAAACTGGCGACGGTTAGGTGAAACTAGCAAGATTACCGCATCTTCTCTAACGTAGGCGGTTACTAAATCAATTGTTCTGGCTGTGGAAGTAACAAAAACCGTATCACAACCTTGTCCTGGCTTGAGTATTTGGAAATTATTAGTACTTTGGTTGTGTAAGAAATTGAGGCGATCGTCGCCAGCTACTTTAATCCGTCCCCAAGCGGTGCGATCGCATATTGCAACCCCAACTCTGGCGGCTTGGATAGCTGCTGCGTCTTTATCGTCAAGTATAGATGTTGGCATAGCGATCGGAAATTGCCCTGTTTGAATGTTGTCGCACTGGAAATCTTAGCAAATAAGCGTTTGCGGCTTCAATCTACCTCCGGTTTTCTTCTAGCCTATAATCAAAATCTTATCAACATCGCGATTTTGTGAAAAACATTAAAGCTGTCGTTAGCAAAATCATTCTTTTGTTGATGAAAATCATTATTTTGTGAAGAACGTTAAAGCTGTCGTTAGTAAAATCATTATTTTGTTAAGAACATTAAACCTGTCGTTACGACATTAAGTTCTGTCGTTATGAGAGTGATAACGGCGATTCATGGCGATCGCTCTTTTTTAAGATTAGATTATTTCATGATGAAATTAGCGATCGCTATAATGGTATCGTGCCTGAATAAACTCGATTCGGTCATCACTTACTACGTAAACAATCCGGTCAGTTTGAGTGATTCGGCGCGACCATACATTTGCATCATAGTATCTCAATCTTTCAGGATTGCCTGTACCTTCAAAGGGATTCCGCCTAATCTCTTCAACTAAAGATAAGATGCGGAGTGCAGTTTTTCTATTTGTCTCTACCCAGTAGGTAAGGTCTTCTAGAAATCTCCGGTCAAAAACAAGGTTGCGTTCTAAATTATTCTCTTGAGAAACTTCAGATTGGGGAAGTGCATCTGGTTCTAAATTATCCGACATTGAATTTATTTACTCTTCTTCGTAGAGCGAGAACTCTTTACGCAACTCGTCTATAGTTTGGGGCATATTAGTCTTAGCCTTAACACGTTGTAAAGCATCTAAAAGACGTGCTGCATTCTCAGGTGACTGGAACAAATATGCTGTCTCTATAATGCTATTAAGTTCCGCAGTAGGTATGACGGATACACTTTCTGCACCTTCACGATTAACAACTACAGGTTCACGAGTGCTAATTGCCTCTTCGTAAATTTTTTCAAAATTATTGCAAGCTTCGGTATAGTTTGTTTTATTAGACATTTTTTGTTCCTTAATTTATCTGTTACTCTTTGCTGGCAGGTAACTAAGAGTTGCTTCAGCTAGAATTTCTTGAATGATGGTTAAAATTTCCTCTTTCGATTCTATGTGCTTTGCTAGAATTTGAGCGGTTTATTCCAGTACTTACTCAGATCATAACTTGGCTAAATCTTGCCGCAAACTCTGCCCAATATAAAACTTGAGCAAGGCTTCAGGTGACATATCTTGACTGGCTGCTACTTTTTCGAGCGATCGCAATGTATCTATTGGTATCTTTATTGATACTGTTTCTGTAGCACGGGGTCTTAAATGTAGTTTTTGTTCTTCTTCGCCCACACAAGTGGGCTTTGTTCGTGTATTCTATTGTCAGGGCTTTAACCTTCTGGCAATTTAGCAAACGCCTGCTCAACTAACTTCTTTGACTTAGCATCCAAACGCAGCCAATCGACTTCACCGAATTCATCGATTAAACTAGTATCAATATCAGCAACTTCTTTCTGTGGGGTGTATTCAATAAAACACACCTGATAACACAGTTCCCACAAATCGATACTCGCTTCTTGCTGTTGACGCTGCAAACGTAGATGATATCCTGGATGGGGCATCGGCAGACGAGCCAGAGTTCCTCTGATTTCATCTGCTTCTTGGGGCGTTGCAGTTTCGATTGCTTGCAATAGCTCACTCACCAATGCTTTGATTTCATCAGTGGTGCTAGGCGGCCAAATCAGGACATCATGGTAAGTTCCCGTCCAGGAAGATTCATCAAGCTGCTTGCGGATATTGTCGATAACGCGAATGAAAGCAGGTTGCATGAGGATTTCAGCCTGCTGCCATGCAACTGGATTTGTTATTTTAGGTGGCATTGGTAATAAACAGGGGCACTAAAAGAAAAATAAACAGTCTGCGTTTATTAAAAAGCTGCGTTTTTAATCTAAATCTTTTCTCAAGATAGCGGATTTCAATGAAGAAAATTTGGAGATATTTATTACCAGCTGGAAAATTAGGTAATAACTCTGGGGAGGGAATATGATCGGCAAGCTACTAGACCATCGTTACCAAGTAATTAGAGTCCTCGCGATGGGAGGATTTGGTCAAACATACATTGCCCAAGATACTAGGCGACCAGGCAATCCTATCTGCGTTGTCAAGCATCTCAAACCCGGAACTGACCCCAGAGTTTTTGATACTGCTAAACGCCTGTTCAGCAGTGAAGCCGAAACTTTAGAAAAACTGGGCAACCATGACCAAATACCGAGGTTGCTAGCGTACTTTGACGAAAACCAAGAATTTTATCTAGTACAAGAATATATTGAAGGACATACCCTAGCTGAGGAACTTATACCTGGTAAGCGCTGGAGTGAAAGCCAAGTAATTCAACTGTTGCAAGAAGTTCTAGAAATTCTGGAATTTGTCCATCGCCAAGGCGTAATTCACCGCGACATCAAACCGGATAATATCATTCGCCGTGCCTCAGATAATAAGTTAGTTTTAGTTGATTTTGGAGCAGTGAAGCAACTGCGTACACAACTGGTAACAGTGGGCGGACAAGCATCTGCGACAGTGGTTATCGGTACTCCTGGCTATATGCCTACAGAACAAGGGCAAGGTAAACCCCGTCCTAACAGCGATATCTATTCCCTTGGCATCATCGCCATTCAAGCATTAACAGGATTACAGCCAACAGAATTGCAAGAAGACCCGGAAACGGGCGAAGTTATCTGGCAGCATTCAGTAACCGTGAACCATCGACTGGCGGCAGTGTTGTCCAAGATGGTGCGTTATCACTTCAAAGACCGCTATCAAAACGCCACGGAAGCACTGCAAGCGTGTAAAGAAGCGATTAATCCAGTATCTGTACTTTCCACACCTGAAGAAGCCGCCAACAATTTTAGTTACCAAACAGCTAAATCTCAGCCTCAAGTATCTCGGCTGCAAACTATTGCAGTTGCACCAGCAAATCCTATCCCTGCCAAACCTGAGCGTAAAGACTCTAGTAAATCCGACCCCTGGCCGATATTAATTGGTATATTACTGGCGGGTGGTGCAGCTGCCTTGGTAGCAAATGTATATCCAAATGTGAAAAATTTTGCTTTAAATCTTACAGGTAAGGATACGGCTTTAGCAAACAAATGCTCGGCTGTTGTTGTCGGAAATTCTAATATCCGTTCTGAACCTAGTTCGATAAATTCTGATAATATTGTGCAAACTGTTGCTAATAACACCAATTTCGAGGTGACTGGCAAGCGAACAAAAGCAGGTTGGATAGAAGTTAAGCTTAAATCTGGTCGTTTGGCTTGGGCACACCCGACCGTGATAACTAATAATCAGGAATGGGGTTCTTGCCTACGGGAAAAGGGCATTGCAACTAGGATTGTAGATGATAGTAGCTTGATTGCGACTCGAACTATTCCGCAGCCAAAACCAAAATCGAAGGATGTGGTAACTCCACTACCAGAAAAGCCGAAGAAGTCAACTGACGATGCTGAAAAATCACAACGATCGCAGCCTAATGATAACAGTGCCAATATTGTAGAACAAGCAAAAAAGAAGTATGATTCCGGGGATATAATTGGAGCGATCGCACTTTTAAGATCGGTTCCGGCAAATGCTGCTTCTGGTATCCAAGAGACGAGCAAAATGATTGCCCAGTGGCAGTCAGATTGGGCAAAGGCGGAGACAGTATCTAATGAAATTAATAAAGCAATAGATGATGGTAAATGGGATAAAGTTTTAGATTATAGAAACCATCCAGAAAAGTTGCCTAATACTAAATACTGGCGAAATAGAATAGAACCATTATTTAAACAAGCAGCCGAAAATCTGGCAAAACAGGCACTAACTCAGCTAGAAAATCAAGGTAATCAAAAAAATACCCAACAGAAACTTCCCGATCCTAAGCAACCTGAAACCACAGAGAGTCCCAATACCACACAAACTCCTAAAAGCAGCTTTTAAAAGTTATCAGTAAACACAGTTCTCCTCGTCTCCAGCTTCTTCTGACTGGGAATGACTAATACTAATTCTGTATAAAGATGCGTCAAACTATATGAGGAACGAACCGCATAGATGCCAAGAGCGAACTTACAGAGTAGGGCGCATTCGCGCAGCGTCTCGTAAGAGTTAAATACAAAGAAGAAAAAATTTGGTGCAGCCTCACAAAGAAATGGTATAGCAACAGTCAAGGTGGTTAGGACATCAACAGACGATAAGACTTAGACACAAAAAGGCTTTTCACCCAGTCCCCAGTCCCCAGTCCCCAGTCCCTTGCTATATAAAGTAGGGCTGCCACCGTCCAGATTAGCAGTATTGGCCTAATAAATCTCGTTCCCAAGTTATACCTGAAAACGAGATTTTAAATAGGTATTTATCTGTGGTTTTATTTTCCCTATCCGTGCATTTCGTCGTATTCTTGGGCTTCAACTCGTCTTGCTTCCATCCGCGAAGCAGGCAGAAACTCAGCACGACGGACTGGAACCAAAGGCGGTGTATTTCCTTGGTAAGGGTGAATAACTTGTACAGTCCGGGCTGGACGCTGCCGTGGTGAGAACAAAGCCAATACTCCAGCGACAACAACACCACCACCAATAGTGAGAGTTGCGCCTCCCACAGCCCAAAGCACAGGTGAAGACCACCAATTATTTTGCGGCTGGAATGTTGCTGCTGTTTTTGGTTGGTTATTTTGCTGGGCTAATTGCCACTGCTGCTGAGTATTGAAATTTTGAACTTGGCCTTGGAGTTGTTGATTTTGCAACTTTAGCTGTTCATTGTCGTTTTTTAAACGCTCCAGTTGCATCTGCGTGTTCAGCTTCTCCATCTCTAGGCGCTGGTCATTATTAGTACCAGTCGGTGGTTGAACCTGATTGGGATACATTGGTTGACCATAAGGCCCGTAAGGATACATTTGTGGTTGCATTCCTTGAGGCGCGACTACACCTGGGATTTGTGGAGTAACAGCAAAGTTAGGTTGTAGAGGGGTATTTGTTCCTTTGAGCAATACGAGAGCCGCCAGCCCAGCTACGGCAACCCCACCGATAAACGCCATACTCTCACTCATCGCCTTTGCTCCTCGATTGCGACGTAACTATAATCATTTGTGACCGACTCACTCTCACACTCATAAATTATGCCTAGTTAATTTCACATAATACTCAAACTATAAGCAACTCTATCAGCTAGTTTTTTTACATCATCATATCTGATGTTAATATTCAAGACCATAATGGTCAAATTGTCTACCAAATAAGGAGATAAAAACTATACTGTTATACTTTTTTAATCTACTTTCTGGGTCTCATCAAGAGGAGTATTTGTGCTGGTGTTAGTAGTCTTGATGGCTGCCTTGAGACTTTGGCAAAATTGGGCGATCGCCGAAAGTCCTTGCTCTGGTGTGCCTTGGGCTAACCGTTTGACAACAGCGCTACCCACGATCGCACCATCTGCGCCCCATTCCCTTACCTGTCGGGCTTGTTCGGCTTCAGATATGCCAAAGCCGACTGCAATCGGTTTATCAGTAACACTACGAATTTGTTTGAGTAAATCAGACACGCGGTTTTCCAGTTGCGATCGCACCCCTGTAACCCCAGTCACACTGACTAAATAAATAAATCCTTGAGAAGAACGAGCGATCGCTTCGATCCGTTGGGCAGAACTGGTGGGAGCTACCAACAAGATTACGTCAATTCCCATCTCACTAGCTGCTTGCAACAATCCTGTTGCTTCTTCTAAGGGCAAATCAGGTATTACCAATCCTGCAACTCCAGCAGCAGCAATTTGCTCAAGAAATTTTTCAATCCCTCGATGCAAAATTGAGTTGTAATAGATCAACAGAACAATCGGCGATCGCAATTTGGGGGTAATCCCTTGCAGCATTTCTAGCACCTGCTCTAACTTCGTACCCCTTTGCAAGGCGCGGGTAGCAGCAGCTTGAATGACTGGCCCATCAGCCAGAGGATCGGAATAGGGTATACCCACTTCTATAATGTCGGCTCCACTACGATCTAGAACCTGCAAGGCTTTTGCTGTGGTTTCTAAATCTGGATCGCCAGCAGTGACAAACGGAATCAGAGCGCACTCACCATTGTGCCCAAGAGTTTTAAAGCAATCAGAAATCGCAGTCATTGGTCATTGGTCATTGGTCATTGGTCATTGGTCATTGGTCATTGGTCATTGGTCATTGGTCATTGGTCATTGGTCATTGGTCATTGGTCATTGGTCATTAGTAAAGGACAAATGACTAATGACAAAGGACAAATCACAACTGACCAATGATAACTTTACACCTGAGATTGCTTTTCTTGTTCTATTTCGGCTTGAATTCGTGCTAGTTCTTCGGGAGTAAGCTCGTCTAGCCGCTTTTGCAGAAAGTCTTGCTCATACTGTTCCCGCTGTTGGTGGTAGGTCATTTTTTGTCCCACCGCACGGAAAAAATAGGTGGCTAACCAGCCAACTAAGGCACTGACTAGCAAGACTTGGCTCCAGATGCCAGCTTTTTGATTATCCAAACCAACTAGCTGTAATCCTAAGTATGCCAAACCGCCAGCAATAAAAACACCCAAGCCAATTCCAATCGCGTCAATCCGTCGCATGAGAGTTATGACCTACCAATCTCGTTAAACTTGAACTTGTCGCCGTTGGGGTCGGAAATTTGCAAACGGCGATAGAACCAACAGACCCGGAAAGAAGAAAAACACCAAAAAGTACATAAAGACACGCTCAATGGAGCCACTCACATACCAACGCTGCTTCAGATACAGCAAAACAGCAACGGGGATTACTAGAAGGTAAGCTCCAGCCAAAATCAGATATAGCAGGGCGACAATCATAACTTTCAAGTCTTAAGCATCTGTTTTCCATCATAGGCTGAAGAGACAAACTCAGAGAAGTATAGTCATAATGCTTTCAACATAACTGCGCCAAAATTCCTCGAAACCGCTAACGAAGAGGCGAAAGCGCAGCTTTGGCGGGCTGAAGTACTTTTACTGAGGACGATTCAACGGATTTCATGACAAAAGCTAATATCATGCTATTATGTGAATCCACTAGCAAAAAATGCTCTAGTCAAACAAAATCGAAAACCTCTCTGAAGCGATCGCCCAATCTGGAAAAAATATTTTCAATCTAGTTGGACAAAAGACACAATTGATGGTGGAATAGATAAGGAGGTATTTGCTACCTCTAAAAAATAACTAGTTACACTAGTTGCCAAACACCTTTGGGGGTGTGGCGGAATGGTAGACGCTACGGACTTAAATAATTGAGCCTTGAAGGAGAAATCCCTCAAGTGGAAGCTCTCAAACTCAGGGAAACCTAAATCTGGTGACAGACATGGCAATCCTGAGCCAAGCCCAAAAATTTTAGATTTGCGATTTTAGATTTGCGATTAGTCTTCAATCCAAAATTCAAAATCTACAATCCAAAATTGAGGGAAGGTGCAGAGACCCGACGGGAGCTACCCTAACGTTAAGTCGAGGGTAAAGGGAGAGTCCAATTCTCAAAATCTGAACAGGCTATTGTCATCAGGTAGCAGTGAAAACTGCGGGAGAATGAAAATCCGTTGACCGTAAAAGGTCGTGTGGGTTCAAGTCCCTCCACCCCCACTAAAAATTTAAAATACTTAAAGGCTTCGGTAGAAAATATGGGCGGGTTGTATCTAAATGTATAGATCGACTCGCTCATATCTATTTATGTATGATATTTTCTGGTTATAAATAAGTAATTTTACTGAACTATTTGATGAAGAATTAAACAATTTATCTTTAATACTTTATTTATAACCCTAGTTAATCAAATTTATGTAAAAAGATGACTGAATTTCTGAAGAAGAGATTGATGCTCCTGTTCGCCAAGGTTAAGCTGGTAATAATATGAACAGGAAGCCTTTTTGTCCTGATAACTGAAATGACCGCTAATCGTTTATCAATTAGTCAGGAAAATTCCGATTGTGTTACATCTAATTCTAGACAATTAGATGTGCAAACTGCCCAAGAAGAGGTTTATAGCTTCTTTGTGGAAATTGTCAATAAATTGCCACCAGAAGATGTTTTACGAGAAGTCAAAACTTTATTTATAGATGGTCTTGATTGCGAATATTCCGATTATATACCTGGAATATATAGCGTATTTTTAGATGATAATGAAGAAGAATTATACAATACACTTAAGCGGTGTTGCTACATCATAATTAATAACTGGAAAACTAACCGAAAAGACAAATATATCCAAGATTTAGTTAATTTATTTGTTCATGAAAATCTGAAAATAAAAGACAGTAATCCTCCAGTAGTAAAAACTTGTAAAATCTGGCTAGAGAAGTTTGCCAACAGCAAAGATTACAAGGATCTGAAATTATTTGTTACTAAATATGAAGAATCATCTAAAGGTCATTGGGCTAATCGCTATACTTCGTATTTATTGATCGATCAATCTGTTAATAATAAGAACCCTAAAGAGCAACAAGAAGCTGCTAGAAGGCTTTCTAAACAGATGAAAGACAAATTTAAGTTTGAACTAGCAATGTATATTGCTCGTTCTCAATCTGCTGTTTCAAGCACAACACGCTATAAAAATCCCAGTATTTTGGGAGATCAAGCTCTGCGCTTAATAAAAGCAATTGTCTTAAAGAAAGGCGTATTTAGCCATGATAATATCGCCCATATATTTATTAAGCAAACGGAAAATAAAACTCTGAAAGAATTTAAAACAAGTCTAGAAAAATACCTATTTTTTCCTGTAGAAAATCAAGAATCAGTCGAAACTTGGCGGCGGCAGTTTGCACATAGTTTATCGTTATGGAAGACAGATTATAATCAAGAAATTATCACTAAAGAATTGTTCTTGAGAACCTGTAATCGAGTGATTGATTACTTGACAACCGAAAACTCTAAAGAACCTTCGCAATTATTTATTTTATTAATTGGTCAAGGTCATGCTCTCACCCTAGTAATTATATTATTAAAGATTATTTTGATTTGTAGAAATTCTCGGAGACATTTAGAAACCCGGATTGCTCATTTGATTCGTTTTTACGAAAAATATTCCGAAGAGGAATGCAAAGGAGTAATAAAATTTATCGAGATTTTTAATATTACGTTCGCAATTTATGCAGAAAATGTAGAATATAACTTGATTAAGATGGAAGAAGAGGAACAAAGCAGTAATCAGCAATTAAATCTGGATAGTTATCGTGTGTTTTCACAAATGAAAGTAGATAGATAAAAATGAGTTTTGCTTGATTCAGGATTTCGCAAGGCGTTCATCTAACCAAGCTAAAGCAGCACCCGCAGTTTCAGCTAGAATACTAATGAGGCGATATAGAGCGATCGCACTAAATACTAAGGCAGATGGAAAGTGGTGTCGTAAAAGTTCATACGCAGTCGCTTCAAACACACCTAACCCACCAGGCGCACCAGGTATAACAAACCCCAACAACCAAGCGCAACTAAAAGCCCCGAATAACAAAGGAATTTGATTCGCATTCAACGAACCCAAGGCGAACATAGTTAGTATAAACCCAGTGGCGCGTAGTCCCATAAAGCCCACTTCTCCCAACAAAGGGCGCAAAGGGTAGCTTTTAACACTGAAGGGAACGGTTGATTGAGTGTTAGCAGCAGACTTTTTTGCTTTTAATTTATACAAAAAACGAATAACGGGGTTCAAAAACCACGGATGAATTGCACCAAGGACTACAGCTAAACTCAGAAATTGTAGTATTTGGATAACAAGGGTACTATTAGCTGCTGCAAATTGGCTACTGCATAAGACAATGATGATTAAAGCAGCTGCTAGCATGAGTAGCGGTTCTAGCAAAACGCTTAAGGTGGCCGCACCTGTAGGAATATCGGCATTTTTAGCAGCGACAATTCGTCCGTAGTGATGCCAGATATTGCCTGGTAAATACTTTGCGATGTTCGTTTTTAGGTAAACTTGGATGAATTGAATAGATGATACAGGTTGATTTAACTCTTGCAAAATCCAAGTCCAGATCCAGCCTGCCCAAGTATGAGCTAGTAAAGTTACCCCTGTTGCGATCGCCATAATTGCCCATCCGACATCATCAATGCGGATAGCTCTCACCTCAATCCAATTATCCTTCAGAGCTTTTCCTAAAAAAAACAGCGTTCCCCCCAAAATTATCCAGCGTAAAAATTGCTTCATAAATTTAGTCATTTAACGTTAAGAGCAACAAAAGCTGAATACCTCAAATCTTATGGTGTATCAGCTATATATCCAAATATTTTGAAGTATCAAACAACAATATGTAGTTCTTTTTACGAGAATTATATTACTTTATTTTATATCTCTCTGGAGTTAGATAAAAATATTATTTTTGTACTCATTAAAATGTAGCCTGCGCTAGAGGCAAAGAGCATTTTACTATTCATATCCTGAATACAGGTTATCAAAAGTGAGCGAACCAAAACAAGCACAATAACTTGCTGACCAATCCAAAGATTCAGCAAATTCTTAGTTTATTAATATTTTGGTAAGGAGGGCTAAGTGAACGCAGTGAGAGTATTCTTCAAACAAATAAGATTGCGCCAGATATTAACTATCTTTTTAGCTGGACTATTGTTGATAGTTAGCACTGCTTGTAGTGGGGCAAATGCTCAAGGTGCAAATCCACAAAATCCTGCTGTACAAGCCGGTGGAGCAAACAACCCTTATAAGAATGGTGGAGACAAGTATAGCAACTATAGAATGTCTACCGATCCGAAAATAGCAAACCCAAAAGCCAATCAGGGACGTGACCAAGCTAGCTTACAACCAAGTTCGCAATTGTTGATTGCTACAAATACAGAATCTGAGATCCTTTATCCTGGTGGCGAGACACCAGCAGGTCGAGTCCAGAAAGAAGCAGAACTGCCATTCATCACAGATAAAGATTTCCGCCAGCCTGAACCCGGTGGTTTGATTCAGAATGAATCAAATGTAGGAGAGCGGGTTAAAAATCGGCTTGAGACTGTAAAAGAAGCTGTTGAAGAAGCTTCCGGCTTTTTGAACAACAAGGCAGATGAAGCTAAAGCAAGACCTGAATTACAGCCAAATCCAGCAGTAAACAGATAAAAATCTTGTTTTTTCTGAATGCTTTGGATGTAAAATTAATTCCTAATGCCATCTTGGTTGAAGTTTAACTTAGTCACAAAAATGCAAGGACTTAGAACTATGAGAAAAGCAATGAATTGGCTGAAAAATATTCGTCCCTTGAAAGTTGTAACTGTTTTTTTAGCAGGAATCTTTCTATTTATGGCACAGGCTTGTGGTGCTCCAGGAATAGCAACACAGCCACCACAACCTGGCGATCAAGCACCTAATGTTGAACGATACGATGCCACGAAAGATTATCCTCTGAATTCTCCCACCGGTGGAATAAATAACTTTAGTGATGTAGATCCCAGAGCGACAGATGAAAAGGCAGCTAATGACAAAGCTGAGGCATTAGTGAAAAATGCTCAAAAGAATATTGACCAGAAAGGGGTTAACAGTCCAGGTGAATATATCCGTAACTTCAAGGAAGGTACACCCTTAG
This sequence comes from Nostoc sp. ChiSLP03a, assembly GCF_034531215.2. Classification (NCBI taxonomy): domain Bacteria; kingdom Bacillati; phylum Cyanobacteriota; class Cyanophyceae; order Nostocales; family Nostocaceae; genus Nostoc; species Nostoc sp. ChiSLP03a. Next base: position 12,923 of record NZ_JAVRBQ020000096.1, on the reverse strand, counting down.
GTCAAAGAGGGAAAAATCTGGGTGAAGATATAGGTAGTTCAGCGGAAGAACTTGGCAAAGGTCTTGTTAAGGGAACTCAGCGAGGAATTGAAAATATCAAGGGTAATACCCAGAATGCTGCTGAAGACGTGACGACAAATGTTCAGCGTGGAACTGAGGATGCTGGTAAAAATATTAAGCGCACAGCTGAGGATGCAGGCAAAGCAGTTAAGAAGACAGTCGATTGAAATTAAGCTGATGCGCTTCTAGATTGTACATTTTGACGTTAAGACTGTCCTAAGTCAATTGGTCATCTGTCCTTTGAAAACAAATAACTAATGACAAGGCTCACTCCTTTAATATACAACTTGAATGCGTAACAGCTTAGTCATCGAATCTCTGGTAAAAATATAAAAGCGCCCACAGATTAAAGTCTGGGGCTACTAAAATAAAGCCTGCATAAGCAGGCTTTATTTTAGTTTTATGTGGGCAGGATTTAAGATCGCGTGAGTTCGATGAACCTCTCCCTGCCTTGAACTAAAGTTTAAGTCTGTCCCTCTCCGACTCGGAGAGGGACGGTTTTGCGTAGTAAAACCAGAGAGAGGTCTTTTGATTAGATTTTAGTAATGAGCGATCGCCTGTATGATAGGTAATAATGGTGCGTCACTCAATAGCCTGTCGTAGCGATCGCTCTTGCTCTAATCTAAATACAGCATTTCATTAATTCCTAGCGAATTAATGAAAGGCAATACCTTGCATTGTTAATGCGGTGGCCGCCTTGTTAATACATCGGCTTGCATTCTTAATACGTTCTTTTGCATTAAAAACGCTACGCTTTTACGCAAAACTGTATTAAGTAAGAAACTGCGTAAGCGTAGCCCTTCTCCTGTCGCAGACGCTCTTGCTAGCTTGCTTCCACGAAGAGTACGGCTGCGCTCAGGAACCACCCGTCATAAACATCGCTCATTCATCAGCAACACTACAAATACTTCTGCAACAATAACCCTAACTTTTCCTTCGTCGCTGCTGGTGCTTTATCCAATTGAGTCAAAATCGCATACTGTAACGCCGAATGCGCCTCACTGGTTGGCGGATTTTCACTCAAGCGCTGCACAGTTTCTTGAATCACCTTTTGAGCATTCACAGCATTTCGCAGCAAATTACCAATCACCATCTCCACCGTCACACTGTCATGGTCTGGATGCCAACAATCATAATCTGTCACCAGCGCTAAGGTTGCATAAGCAATTTCCGCTTCTCTTGCCAACTTCGCCTCTGGTAAATTCGTCATCCCAATGATTGTTGCACCCCAACTGCGGTAAAGATTCGATTCTGCCTTAGTAGAAAAAGCTGGCCCTTCCATGCATACATAAGTGCCGCCGCGATGGAGAGTAACTTCTGGTAAATTGAGAGATGCGATCGCATCTGCCAACACAGCAGCCAAGTTCTTACAAATCGGATCGGCAAAGGCAATGTGAGCCACAATTCCCTCACCGAAAAACGTTGAAATCCGATTTTTCGTTCTGTCGATAAACTGATCTGGCACTACCATATCCAGTGGTTTCGCCTCTGACTTCAAGGAACCCACAGCACTAGCTGAAATTAAATACTTCACACCCAATTGCTTCATCGCATAGATATTAGCGCGAAACGGTAACTCAGAGGGTAAAAGCGTGTGATTGCGGCCATGACGCGCTAAAAAAGCTACCCGTGTACCATCCAAAGTCCCCAGAATCAAAGCATCAGATGGTGAACCAAAAGGAGTCTCGACTTGCACTTCTTCGATATCTTTAAGCGCATCCATTTTGTAAAGACCGCTACCACCTATAATCCCAATACTAGCTTGAGCCATGATTCCGAACCTGTTTTTTACCGATCTGCTCAGTTATTTTATCGAAAAGGGAAGTAGCAGAAAACAAAGCGATATCTACGATGAGATATGCGATCGCATTTCGTGCCACTTAACACTATTGAATTATTATCCATTCATTTCATTATTTATTCAGGTACAGGTAGTAGCGATCGCCCAGTTATTCAAGGGTTCATTAATAATTTTTACCAATCAAATTTACGATAATTTTTGGAAATTAATGGTTATGATTAGCCCTGAAGTTAATCGTCACCATAGTATGTAATCAATGCTTAATGTATATAAATGTTAAGTATACGCACTCCTACGCAGGGAAACAAAGCAAGCGTTATACTTTTGAGAAAAGGCTTATTTTAACCCCTGCTTTTAACATTTTCATAAATCAATGACTCTCAATTTTCGCTTTGCGGTAGTCAGCGACTTACACCTGGCACTTCCTCACACAATCTGGGATCACCCTAGCCGGTTTCATCTGGTAGAAGTAAGTATCTCAGCATTTAAAAGTGTACTAGAACATTTAACACAACTCGATTTAGATTTCTTGTTGTTGCCAGGAGATTTAACCCAGCACGGCGAACCAGAGAATCACGCCTGGTTACAACAATGTTTAGCCCAGCTACCTTTTCCCGTCTATGTTGTTCCTGGTAATCATGACGTTCCCGTGCTGTTGGGCGATCGGCAATCGATTGCTTTTGCCGATTTTCCCTACTATTACACAAAGTTTGGCTACGAAGATCCGCAGCAGATTTACTACATTCGTCAGTTATTGCCTGGAGTTAAGCTGATTGGACTGAATTCTAACTCCTTTAATGACCGGGGAGAGCAAGTGGGGTATTTGGATGCCAAACAGCTACGGTGGTTAGAAGAGGTGCTAGCGGCATCTGGCGATGACTTAGTTTTGGTGATGGTGCATCATAATGTAGTGGAACATTTGCCCAATCAATCGAACCATCCACTGGCAAATCGCTATATGTTGTCCAATTCAGCAGAACTATTGCAGCTGCTGAGGCGCTACGGAATCAAGTTAGTATTTACAGGGCATTTGCACGTTCAGGATATTGCTTACTCTGATGGGGTATATGATATTACCACTGGTTCTTTAGTTAGCTATCCTCACCCTTATCGAGTGCTAGAGTTTCATCGAGATAACCAAGGTAAAGAATCGTTGCAAATTTTATCCCATCGCGTAGAGTCACTGCCTGAGTTCCCCAACTTGCAACAGTCATCAAGGCAGTGGATGGGCGATCGCTCTTTCCCTTTTTTAATTAAGCTACTAACTCACTCTCCATTAAACTTACCGTTATCACAGGCAAAAGAATTAGCTCCTGGTTTGCGCGACTTCTGGGCAACTATTGCCGATGGGGATGCGGTGTTAGATTACCCTCATTTTCCTCCAGAAGTGCGGCGCTACATTCAGACATATAGTGCATTACAATCCCATCCAGGCATAGCCACTGCTGGAAATTTGACGATGATTGATAATAACAGCACACTTGTACTGAATAAGAGTTAGGAGTGATTCAATTTTGGATTTTAGATTTTTACAAAGAAAGGCAATCCAAAATCCGGCGTTGCACTGTCAGCATACCAAAGGTGCGGCCAAAATCTAAAATTGTCTGAATTAGGAGTGAGGAATTATATCAAGTCCGGTTGAACACATAATTATTAGGGCTGACGCAGGGCAGAAGGGAATAATTAATAACCGACGCCCAATGACAAATGACAAATGACAAATGACAAACTTAAACTTATTACTGATTTTGGCGACAAATTCCAAATGCTGAGGTGTAGGCGTGTAAAAAGGTTCTGCCACCAACAGGGCCGATTTCACCGCCACAGAAAAAGCCACCTATAGGAATATCGTTAAGGTAGCGCTGAAATAATTCAGAATCGAAGTTAGGTTTACCATAGAGTCCTTCACCTCGTCCCAGACAAGAAAACATCAAAGCAGCTACAGCTGAGGGTTCAGATTCTCGTTGGTGTTGATAACTTTGGAGGAGTAATTCGAGGTCTTCAGCAGAGGCTTGGGCATCGCGGAGGTGGAATTGCAGTCTTTGACCAGGACGGACGCGATCGCCAATTGCGATCGCCCCAGCATTTGGATCGACTCCAAGAATACCACGTATTAAAAAGTCTCCTTGCTGCAAAGCCAGCTTAAATTCATCCATCGCCACACCAACAAACAGAGAATGCTGTGCTAAAATCCGTTCTTGTTCGCTGAGACTAGCAATCAAATCTCGCAACACCACTAGAGGCACTTGCTCATCTAACTCTAGAATGATATTGCGATCGGCTTTTGTAACTTGCAATGGCTTGCCAATCGGTCGGCATCCTTGAGCGACAATCGTTTCCAAAACAATATTGCCAGTCAAAGCTATACCAACAGTGCCCTCACGATACAAGTTTTGCTGTTCTTCACCGTTAGTATCGTTACAAAAAAGGGCAACACGACCACCCATACCTCCACCACTAGCCTGTCCCCCGACGATCGTCGATCCTGGATAAGCAAAATCCAGCCCCTGCAACAAATCATTGATTCCAGAGGCGAAAGAACTAGACAACAAGATGAACTGCGGTGTCGGTGATGGTGGTACACCAATCAAATCAAGCCAAGCATCTGGCGAACTGTCTAAATCAGGTAATTCTTCAGCAACAACATGAAAAACTTGAATCTTCACCCCTGGAAGGTGTGCTAAAGTCAAGCTAATAGCTGGTTCAGCTTCTAATTCTTGGGTTTCTCCGTTAACTGTTGTCCCAATTACACCACCACCACTACAGCCAATTAGCACAGGGACAGAAAGTTTCTCAGCTAACAAGGGTAACAGTCGGGAATACTCGCTCGTAAAAGCAGACGAAATGAACACCAGTCCTAAATCCGCAGGTGCTGTCAACGATGAAACAGATCGTTCTACCACATCTGTAACAGCGGCTTCCAGAGAATGACGGGTTGATAGGGCATTTGCCCACTGCATTTGGTCTGCCATGAGTTTTGAGCTTCTTTCTCTTTTTGGGCTAGTAGATTTTGACTTTTTATTTTGGGAAGAATTGCATCTTACAAGATATTGATGCCAGCCCTTTGTCTCCTCCATCCCAAGAAGCTGGGGTTGTCATTCCCTAATATAGGCATCTAAATATATTGTATGATTATTTATCTATGCTACTAATTTCAGAAAATCTTAAAAAATAAAGGTAAATGCATTATAGATAAAGTAGCTTGCTGTATTGGTTATAAATCAATGGCTAAAAAACTAACTTACCATCGGCTAAATGGTTAGAATGGTTATTAATCAAGCGAAAAACTGCCATTTTCTATACTAGTATTAACAACACATAACGAGACTAAAGCAATGACCAACATCCAAGAAACAGCAAAAAGCGACATCCAAGACCAAATCCAACAAGAAGTGGAACAAGCGCGTACTGTCTGCGATATTAACGGTAGCAACTCACCAGAGTGTGCTGCTGCTTGGGATGCAGTAGAAGAATTGCAAGCCGAAGCTTCCCATAAGCGCCAAAGCAAGCCAAAAAATTCTCTAGAACAGTATTGTGATGACAACCCAGATGCCATTGAATGCCGGGTTTACGACGACTAGAAATTGAGGTAACTGGATTTTATGTTGCTTGGTTAGCAAACAACCAGCATTGACTAAAGAAGACGCCCAGAGTAGAGGACGTGGAAACTCACCAATGTCCTCCACTCGCAAGCGTTTTATTTGGAGCTACCGATTTTAGTCGTGGAAACAAAAAATAAATTCCTTATTTTAATCAATAGGCTTTTTCCAAAGGGATAAGTTGCGATTTTCATAAATTAAACAACCAATTAATTGGCACTAGGGGCGTACATATGTACGCCCCTATAAATTTTTTGTAATACTCGTGACTTCTAGTCATACGAGATTCAATAAACTATTATCAAGAAGAATTCAGGATGAATTGGAGTCCAACTGACTCTTGAATAAAAGGGTTTAATAGCCCTGCCTTATTTAGCAGTCTACAATCAGTTAGTGGTATAAAATCACACTTAATTTATTCAGACTCCTAACTTCTTTTTATCTATTGTTTGAGAAAAAATATGGACTTTGATATTTGGTTTCGACCTTTCGTCTGGATTGATTACCGACTGGCAGTATTATTCTTGGTAATTATTCCGTTAATTCTTCTGATTTGGGCATTTGTACAAAAAGCAGAAGGTATACAACGCTTATTGGCTATATACTGGCGAGTATCAAGCTTGGTAGCAATCACGGTTTACTTAATGATTGCCCAATATCCAGTTAGCTTTATCTCTGGGTTAATAGCTCAGATTTTGATCCCGATTTCGCTGTGGTTCTGGGTGGATATCAACGATGAAATCGAGTATCAAACCAGTGGTTCTTTGAAATTGATTTTTACCTCTTGGCGCTGGGCGACAACTGTTTATTGTTTTTTGGGCGCACTAGCATTTATACCTTTTTTGGGTTGTGCTTTTTCTGGCAATATGCTGAAGACTCCCTATTGTCGTGTCTGGTTCGAGGCTCCGTTGCTATTCAAAGAATATTTCCATGCTAACAGCAAGGCTGAATTTTTAGGTTTTCTTGGCATAACTAGTTTAGTAATTTATGTGCTTTACTTGAGCTATTTTGTTCTGATTAAGCTGGGCAAACAGGGACGTTCAGCCACACCACATTAACCATCGTTGCACCACCATACCCCTACTCTAAAAAAAAATGAATTCCATTGGTAAGCGACTGGAACAATACACTGCTAAACGCACCAAAGAAGTCCTAATTGTAACGGTGGAAATTGCCGATGAGCAAGATACAATTGCTATTTTCAAAGGCTTTTCCAGTTCTTTAATGCGTCCAACGGCATTTGATGCAGATGTACCAGTTCTACCAGATGGGGCAAACATCCTCAACATTGACCGAGTAGCCAGTCCTTACAATCCTGAAGCACCTCGTTATATTCAACAAGGAATTTCTTGGGAAGCGATGGAAGCTCTATTATCAGAAGTAGGAGTCTAACTAATTACTAATTCGTAATTCGGAATTTTGCTGTAATTAACTAAAATGCCTACTGCTGCTCAAGTAGTAAGTTTGCATCGTAGCCGAACAACTGTGCTGCACTTGAACGTAGTGACTATCGTTAGTTGAGATAAAAAGCCTGTTTGCGTCCGGTGAGCGTAAGCGTTAGACCGATAATAAGCATCTTAAAATTATGCCTGTTCATATTTATAACGACGAAAGTGATGACATAGGGACAATAGGTGAGTGTAGTCCCGGAGAGTGGGAGCTATCTACACAGATTGGCGAACTAGAAGAATGGCTCAAAACAAATCATAAAGTGATTCCTAAAGGAAAGTATGTAGCAGATATTGGATTTAAGGTACATAAGAATGCTACAGGTGGCGGTGCTGTAATTTCGGCAGAGATGATTCGTATTCTGGATGATTTAGGGATGGAAGTCTATCTATCTGAATATGGTTATGATTTTAGCGATGTGGAATGAAGTAGGAAAATTCCAGTCCTGATCCGTTTATTGGGTAGCTTGGCTCTATCTAACCGTAGGCCTGAGCGAAGCGAAAAACCCTTAGCCTAAAATAGAAAAATTAGAGGCGTGAACACGAGGCTATTTCTATGACAGTTCGCCAACCCTGCTACGGCAAAGAAGAATTCGCTCGACGTGGCGATGAGATTTATGAATCTCAGGTGCGCTCACAGGTTGAAGCAGATAATCATGGTAAGATTGTGGCGATCGACATCGAAACCGGAGCTTTTGAAGTAGATGCTAGTGAAATAGCTGCTTGCGATCGCCTCGAAGCCCGTCACCCAGACGCTCAAATCTGGATTGTCCGCATTGGTTCTCGCCATGTTCGTCGATTCGGCGGACGCGTGAAAAAAGCCGTATGATCGCCGGAATCGTTAACGCGGATTTTGAACCGATTATTTCACTTTCAGTTTGTGGTTCCGATGGCAAAATTTACACACAAGATGCGATTGTAGACACAGGCTTTAACGGTTGGCTTTCACTGCCTCCAGATTTGATTGCTCAGTTGAATCTGAGATGGAAGAGGCGAGGACGAGCCATTCTTGGAGATGGGAGTGAATGCGTTTTCAATGTCTATGAAGCAGTTTTAGTTTGGGATGAAGATATTCTGACAATCCCGGTGGATGAGGCTGATTCAGAACCACTCGTCGGGATGTCCCTGATGGAGGGTTATCAGCTAATGGTGCAAGTATTTGAAGGCGGTCGCGTCGAACTCAGCAAAGTAAACACAGTCTAAATTGCCCATTGCACGCCGACCGTATTGAGGGAGGTAAAGAGAGAACGTTATCCTAAAGGAAGTAAGCTACAGTTGATGTCTAAATTGCCGTCTAAAACTGTCTTTATTTTTGAAGAATTATTTTGACTTTTAAATTTATAAAATGTCCCGTTCTGGATACACACTACCAGTATTTGCGTGCGCTGCTGCTGTTGCAGCTTTACATTGGTTACACGATCGCCAATCCCTAATTTTAGCATCTATAGATTTGATTGAACCCGCTCAAATCGCAGAAATCCCCATTGAACAGGTAGCAGGATTATCTGAGAATACCGCTTTAGCAATAACTCGCAGCGATCCCGGTGATAATCTCGATTTGACTAAAGATACACCGATTTGGGCGCTGGTGGAATGGCGCGAACAGGGTGACGATCCAGTAATTATTAAAGGTGGAGAAGGAATTGGTAGACAATTAGATGACAAGCCGGCTATTTATGCTTATGCTCAAAGGCTGTTGCAAGAGAATTTGCAACGAATGCTAGCACCGGAAGAAAAAATCACGGTGACGATTATTCTACCTGAAGGGCGATCGCTTGCTGTTCGGACTTCAAATTCTGCCTTTGGTGTAGTTGAAGGACTTTCTCTTTTAGGCACAACAGGCATTTCTCAACCTTTGAGTACACCAGATCAGCTTGCAGTTTTTCGGGCTGAACTACAAAATAAAGCCAGTCGTTTTGAGAGTTTAGTATTTTGTATCGGGGAGAATGGCCTAGATTTGGCGCGTAAACTAGGGATTAATCCCGAACAATTGGTCAAAACCGCTAACTGGCTTGGCCCAATGTTAGTAGAAGCTGATGTGCTAGGCGTGAAAGAAATTTTATTATTTGGCTATCACGGTAAGTTGATGAAACTGGCTGGAGGGATTTTTCACACCCATCACTACTTAGCTGATGGACGGCGGGAAATTTTGGCAGCCCATTGTGCGATCGCAGGTTTAAAATCACCAGATGTCCAAGCTGTATTTAACAGTGCAACCGCTGAAGCAGCACTAACATACTTAAAATCCCTAGATGCTGCAACTAGTAGTAATTGGGTAAATAAAGTTTACAGTGCGATCGCCGAAACTATCGATCTTCGTGCTCAAGAATACATCCAAAGCCATAGCGAAAGCGGCACAAAAGTAACAGTCTGTGGCTCTATTCTCTTTGATCGCGATCGCAAAATTATCGTGAAGAGTAAAACTGCTGGTCTGTTGATGGGAAAATTATGTTAATTTATTATGAATAATCGTAAACAATCCAAAAAAATAATCCTTTAAGTAACCACTCTAGGGTAGATTTATCGTTTTAATACCATCTCCAACTCCGAGGTTTGACAAATGCACGTAAACTAGCGTTTGTCAAGGCTTTCTATACCATTATCAGCCTATCCAGGCTGGATAATAGCATCACCATAAACCACAAAGCATCTATTTATCCTTAACAGATATAACACTCCCGTCATGAATACAGCGGTGACTCTACTAACAGAACAAGCGCCCCAAACATTGGAAAATTTTGGGCGGCTTGATCGCCAATTGATTGTAATTTTGGATTTTGGCTCTCAATATTCTGAGTTGATTGCCCGTCGCATCCGCGAAACTCAAGTATACTCGGAAGTTTTATCCTATCGCACTACTTCTGAACATTTGCGCCAACTTAATCCCAAGGGAATAATTCTCTCAGGTGGCCCAAGTTCAGTTTATGGCGATAACGCTCCCCATTGTGACCCAGAAATCTGGAATTTGGGAATACCCATTTTGGGTGTTTGCTATGGGATGCAGTTGATGGTAAACCAACTTGGTGGGGAAGTGGCAAAGGCCGATCGAGGTGAATACGGCAAAGCCTCATTATATATTGACGATCCCACAGATTTGCTTACTAATGTTGAAGATGGCACTACCATGTGGATGAGTCATGGAGACTCAGTTATCCAAATGCCATCAGGGTTTGAATTGTTAGCACATACAGAAAATACTCCCTGCGCTGCGATCGCCGACCACGAAAAGAAACTTTACGGCGTTCAGTTCCATCCAGAGGTGGTGCATTCTGTTGGTGGCATAGCATTAATCCGTAATTTTGTCTACCATATCTGCGATTGCGAACCAACTTGGACAACAGCGGCTTTTGTTGAAGAAGCAATTCGAGAAATTCGTGCCAGAGTTGGTGAAAAGCGGGTGCTGTTGGCGCTGTCTGGTGGAGTGGATTCTTCTACCCTGGCTTTCTTGCTATACAAAGCGATTGGCGAGCAACTGACTTGCGTGTTTATCGATCAAGGCTTTATGCGAAAATATGAGCCAGAGCGATTGGTAAAGCTGTTTCGAGAGCAGTTTCACATTCCTGTTGAATATGTTAATGCCCGCGATCGCTTTTTGGCTAAAGTTGCCGGAATCACAGATCCTGAAGAAAAACGCCGCCGCATCGGACACGAATTTATCAGTGTATTTGAGGAAACATCTAAGCGCCTCGGTCACTTTGACTATCTAGCTCAAGGAACTCTTTATCCAGATGTGATTGAATCTGCGGACACCAATGTAGATCCCCAAACTGGTGAGCGGGTAGCGGTGAAAATTAAGAGTCATCACAATGTTGGCGGTTTGCCCAAAGACCTAAGATTTAAATTGGTCGAACCACTGCGGAAACTATTTAAAGATGAAGTCCGTAAACTTGGGCGTTCCATTGGTTTACCAGAAGAAATTGTTCAACGGCAACCTTTTCCTGGGCCTGGTTTAGCAATTCGGATTCTGGGGGAAGTTACATCTGAGCGGTTAAATATTTTGCGCGATGCCGATTTGATTGTGCGGCAAGAAATTAACCAACGCGGTATGTATCATGATTTCTGGCAAGCATTTGCTGTATTGCTACCGATTCGTAGTGTTGGCGTTATGGGAGATCAACGTACTTACGCTTACCCCATTGTTTTGCGGATTGTTACCAGTGAAGATGGCATGACTGCTGATTGGGCAAGAGTGCCTTATGATGTCCTGGAAGTGATTTCTACTCGAATTGTGAATGAGGTAAAAGGGGTGAATCGCGTGGTTTATGACATTACTTCTAAGCCACCTGGAACTATTGAATGGGAGTAATCAAGCTTTGAGTTGGTCTTTAAAGATGCGAGAAATTGCGTCTCTACATCTAGGTTTTGAGCCGATCTGAACTGTATTGATTTAAAAATGACAATGCCGACCTGACTAGTTTTAAGATTCGGCATTGTCTATTTTTTTGACTTTTTTCAAGCTCTATCAAAATCCAAACCCAATACTTTTCGGGTAAGGGTAAAAGGAGAAAGGCAAAGGGTTTTAATTTACCTTTCCCCTTTGCCCTTTAACCTTTCCCCAGACCAAAAAAGAGATTATTGGGTTTATCCGAAGAGTATTGAATCCAAACCTGTTAGTAATAAAGCAGTCAGTAGTTAGCAAGATTATTTTTAAACTTTAACTATTCGTTAAAGTTAATTTTTTAATGTAAAGGAATTTAAACAATAACATAATTTTATCCGGTCAATAATTATCAATACCAGTGAATAATTAAGTATCAATTAAATGGTAACTAGACAAATTGAGTTATATTCTAGGAAAATAGGCGCGATCGCAGTAAAATTACCAATGGTGTGGCGATCGAGATAAAAAATAAGTAGCTTATTGGAAATACATTTCATTCGATCAACATTAATGGAGATGTTATGGAACCTGCCCTTCCCCTTGCTGGCTTAAACATCCTCGTAGTTGATGATGATGATGATAGCCGCTTTTACATTACTACTGTGTTGGAAGCTGATGGAGCCACCATTATGGCAGTTGCATCGGCAGCGGTAGCATTGAAAGTATTACCTGAGTTGCAACCAGATGTCTTGATTTGTGATATCGCAATGCCTGATGAAGATGGCTACACCCTTATCCGCAAGATCCGGGCACTAAAGCCTGATATTTATGGAAAACTTCCAGCGATCGCTTTAACTGCTTATGGTGATAGCGAGTATCGTAGCCGTGCTATAGAAGCGGGTTTTCATACTCATGTGCCTAAACCAGTCGATCCCGGAGAATTAGTTGCGATCGTCGCAGATTTGGTTGCTTCTTATAAGAGTTAATACAAAGATGCAGTCATTTGTCGGTTCTTATTTGTTATTTGCCTTATCTGCCCCATGTTCCTCATCTAAAAGTGAATTGGTTATTTGAGAGTTACAGGTTTTTTTGGGTGTAAACCTGATGTATTTAGATGGAAGTTTTCTCATCTACACACCAACTAAAATTCACCTTTGATTAAAAATAAATAAACAATTATCTATTTAAGTCTGTTAGTTTATTTATCTGTATACTCTCCCATTTTTTTATCTGCTCGATTTGAAGCGATGTTATATTTGACAAAGATTCTAGACTAAAAATGAGTTTTCTTTTTCTTAGGTTTGCGAGCATTATAAAAAGCCGTAATTTTCAATTTCCTAAGCTATTTAAATCCAGTTTCAAAACTAATTTGCTCAGATTTATATGCTGGTGGTTCGACGTGAATTAAAATTCTCACTGGACGAAATCGTTCTTCTAATCGGCTTTCTACTTCTTCGGTGATGTGGTGGGCAGTTTCTACGTCTGATGCATCCACTATTAAATGCATTTCAATGAACACTTGACGACCAAGAAGGCCGCGAGAAGCGATCGCGTGATACCAATTCTATGTGAGGCTGCATAGAACTGTAGAATAAAGGGCGGGAAAGAATCAAAACTAGAAGTAAACAATGGCACGTCCTTTCAATCTAGAAATATCGGAGAGTGCTGAGTATTTGTCCAAAAGTCTTAGCAAG